>JAHEEM010000251.1 GCA_024640695.1 Rhodospirillaceae bacterium
ACCATGTTAGGGAACAGCGCCGTATTCTCCATTGCGCGCTGCAGCCGCTGCCCGGTGGCGACCTCGTCACGCATCTTCAATACTGCGCCCTCGTAGACGATGTTGCCGCAAGCGCCGGCAACGGACTCTAGCGCCTCGACGAGCGGAACGCCCGCGGCGAAGGTCGTGGCCAGCGTGCGCGCATAGCGCGCGATAGCCGACTTGTTGAGAATCACGCCGATGACTGGAAGCTTGAGGCTCAAGCGATCGACGAAGTGATGCACCGAGCGATAGCGTTTCTTGGCATGCAGAAAGCCTACGACGCTGCCGACAGCTACGATGACAATCATCCAGCCGGAGCTGCGCACGAAGTTCGAGATGTCGATGACCATACGCGTGAACGCCGGTAGGTCTGCGCCAAATCCTTGAAACAGCGACTCGAATTCCGGAATCACGAAAATCATTAGAATCGCCGTCACGACGATCGCGACCACGACAACGGCGGCCGGATAGAACAGCGCCTTCTTGATCTTTTTCTTGATCGCCTCGGTCTTCTCTTTGTAGGTCGCGATTTTATCGAGCAGAGTCTCGAGCGCACCAGCCTGCTCGCCCGCTGCGACGAGATTCACGAAGAGATCGTCGAAATACATCGGATGCTTGGCCAAAGCCTGCGCCAGGGCCGTGCCTCCCTCGACGTCGGATTTGATCGCAAGCACGAGCTTCTGCATTGCCGGCTTGTCGTGGCCCCCGCCAATGATGTCGAAGGACTGCACCATCGGAATGCCGGCGGACATCATCGTCGCGAGCTGGCGCGAGAAGATGGCGATATCGCCAGGCGTGACTTTGCCTTTGCTAGCGAATAGTTGGCTCTGTTTTCGCACGCGGACCGGAACGACTCCCTGGCGGCGCAGCTCAGTTCGAACCGCGGCCTCGCTGGCGGCGACGGTCTTGCCTTTTACCTTCTTGCCGGCGCGATCGGTTCCTTCCCAGTTGAACGGGAACTGTTTCAGTGTAGCGCTTTGAGCCATGAGTGCTGGTACTCCTCGAATACCTGTCCGCAGGAAATCGAGCTAGTCGATTGTAACCCGGTTGATCTCTTCCAGGCTTGTGACCCCGTCCTTGACTTTCTTGAGTCCCGAACGGCGCAGATCGGGGACGCCTTCGCTCGCAGCCTGCTCGGCAATCTGGATGGCGTTACCGCCCTCCATGATGATGCGCCCGATCGTCTCGGTGACGGGCATGACCTGGTAAATGCCGACGCGACCCTTATAGCCGTTCGTGCACTGGGCGCAGCCCTTGGCCGCGAATACCGTCAGCCCGCTGCCGATGTCAGTTTCGGCAAAGCCTTCCTTGAGCAAGGCTTCGGCTGGAATGTCCATGGGCTCCTTGCAGTTGTTGCAGAGCCGGCGGGCGAGCCGCTGCGCGATGATCAAGCTCACTGAGCTTGCAATCGCGTATGGCTTGATGCCCATATCCACCATACGGGTCAGGGTCTTCGGCGCGTCATTCGTGTGTAGCGTCGAGAGCACGAGATGGCCCGTCTGCGCGGCTTTGATCGCAATCTCGGCGGTTTCCAGGTCACGGATCTCACCGACCATGATCACGTCCGGATCCTGGCGCAAGAACGCCCGCAGTGCGGATGCGAAGGTGAGCCCGACGCGTGGATTGACGTTGACTTGGTTGACGCCGGGCATGTTGATTTCAGCCGGGTCCTCCGCCGTCGAGATATTGCGGTCGGCCGTGTTCAGGATATTCAGTCCCGTGTAGAGAGAAACAGTCTTGCCGCTACCGGTCGGTCCGGTCACGAGAATCATGCCGTAGGGCTTTGCGAGCTGCTCGAGATAAAGGTTTTTTTGCTGCTCTTCGTAGCCGAGCGCGTCGATTCCGAGTTGGGCGCTTGACGGGTCGAGCAGTCGGCAGACGACTTTCTCCCCGAACAACGTCGGGCAGGTGTTGACGCGGAAGTCGATCGCGCGGTTCTTCGATAGGCGCATCTTGATGCGCCCGTCCTGCGGCACGCGGCGCTCCGCGATGTCCAGCCTCGCCATGACCTTGAGGCGGGCAGCGACTTTTCCTGAGAGCGCCGCAGGGGGCCTGGCGATCTCGGTGAGCACGCCGTCTTGCCGCAGTCGAATTCGGTAAAACTTCTCATACGGCTCGAAGTGAATATCGGAAGCGGCCCGCTTGATCGCGTCGATCATGACCTTGTTGACGAAGCGGACGACCGGCGCATCGTCGATGTCGGCCCGGGAGACCTCCTCGCTGAACTCAGCGTCGCCGCCGCCTGAGACGTCCACGTTCTCCAGATCGAAGTCGTCGTCTTGGAAGCTCGACATGCTCGTGTCGACGGCTTCGATGGCCTTGCCGACGCGAACGTCGAGCTTGTCCTGCTCGACAACGATGGGCTCTACTCGGAGGCTGGTTTGAAAACCGATGTCGTCGAGAGCCTGCAGATTGGTCGGGTCGGCAACGCCGACGTAGAGCCGCTTGCCCCGCTGCAGCAGTGGTAACACGCGGTGGCGATTCATGAGCTTTTCGGAGACCAGTTTGACGACGTCGAGGTCGACCGTGATCGCGTCGAGGTCGAGCAGGGGCACGCCGAATTCATGCGCCGCTGCGACGGCGATCTTACGTGCCTCGCCGAGCTCCTTGGAGACGAGGTAAGCGACCAGTGAGGCGCCCTTCTCTTTGGTCGCCTCCAGCGCCTGGACTAGGGCTTCCTCGGCCACGACGCCATCCTGGACGAGCCGGCGGGGCAGTCCGGTGAGAGGGCCTAGAGTTGCTGTCGCGGCCATAGGGGTTCTTCTCGAAAGCGCTGTCGTTGCTGGGCGTTTAACAGTAGGGGAATACTTTCAACGCTGCCCGGGAGCCTGTCAACTCTGAGATTATCCTTTTGTGACAGAGGTTTCGGTCTATCTGTCGTATTTAAAAGAAGCGTCGACTACGAAGCCGCTACGGCTCTTCGGTGCGCTGGTACAGAGTAACGAAAAAAGGCCCTCGCGTTCGCACGAGGGCCTTTCTGTATCGTGGTGCCTTGTCGCCAGGGCCAGCCCTGGCGACAGGCGATACCGGATTACTGACGGCAAGCCGACGGCAGATATTGCTGGAAGTTCGCGGCGGCGAGCGTTCCCTTGTTCTGTACAGCGGTGTTGCCGCCCGCGCCGCCGGCGGCGCCGGACGTGCCCATGAGCGAGAGCCCAACGGGGTCGGGGGACGCGCCGCACTGCCAGACGATGGACAAATCGGCCGACTCAAACGGCGTCAGGCCGAGGGTCTGACCCATGATTTGGGCATTGGCCTGGTTGCCGTAGGTGATGATGATCGTGCCGTTGGCGACGTCGACCGAGGCTACATACTTACCTTGTGTGTCGGTTGCGAGGGCCGTCATGCCGGCATCGGTGCGGTTCGTCGGGGCGGCGCCCTCGTTAAGGAAGTCCTCAGCCACGGCGGCTTTAGCGGCGGCGGCGAGGTTCATGCCCTCGGACACCTGCGCGCGAATCGTGTAGTCCTGATACGCCGGGATAGCGATCGCGGCCAGGATGCCGATGATGGCAACCACGATCATCAATTCGATAAGGGTAAAACCCTGTTGCATCTTTCTCATGTTGACAAGCTCCTCTAAGCGGGTATTTAGTTGTTTCGTTGAAAAAATTTCTCGCGGCGTACGTACGCCATTGACTGAATGCTATGCAAAGGCCGTGCCAAGCGGTACGATCCTGCCTATAAAACTATTTTAAATCAATTAGTTATAGGATCTGCGCCGCGGCGCCTGACCGAGCATTAAACATATTGCGCTCGCGCCGTTTGGGCCGGAAGCCGGATATGAGGCAGAAAGTGACCATAATTGTCAGTTGCCGGGCCTCGCGGCTGACACAGCGTGTCAAATAGGCCGGATTATTAAGGTCAGTCGATGCCGAGCTTCTTGACCCGGTAGCGTAGAGCCCGGAAGCTGATACCGAGAAGCTTGGCCGCGGCGGTCTTATTGTAGCGAGTCTGCTCCAGCGCCTTGACGATCGCATCGCGTTCGATGTCCTCGAGCTGCGTCTCTAGCGGCGCTTCCTCGACGGAGTCGGCCACTTCTATGTCCTGCGAATCTGGGCGCAGCTGAATGTCGGTCACGTCGATGACCTCGCCGGAGGACAGCGTCAGAGCCCGCTCGAGGATGTTCTCGAGCTCGCGCACATTGCCCGGGAACCGGTAACCGGTCAGTGCCGCTTCGGCGGCCGGTGTCAGCCGGGGGGGCGCCATGCCGAGCTCCGCGGCGAGCCGCTGCAGTATTTCGCCGGCGAGCAGCAACACGTCGCTACCGCGCTCACGCAGCGGCGGCACGTGCAGCTCGATAACGTTGACCCGGTAGTAGAGATCTTCGCGAAACTCGCCGCGTGCGACGAGCGCCTCGAGGTTGCGGTGTGTGGCGCTCAGAATGCGCACGTCGACCGAAATCTCCGTCGCGCTGCCTACGGGGCGGATGGTCTTCTCCTGTATGACGCGCAGCAGCTTCACCTGCATATGCAGCGGCAGATCGGCAACCTCGTCGAGGAATAAGGTTCCGCCTTCGGCGGTCTGCACGAGCCCGAGCTTGTCGCTGACCGCCCCCGTGAAGCTGCCGCGCTGGTGGCCGAAG
>JAHEEM010000050.1 GCA_024640695.1 Rhodospirillaceae bacterium
CTGGGTCGAAGCATGGAACGAAGCGAAGCTCGCGCAAGGCTACGCAGACACGCAGTGGCGCCTGCTGCACGACCAGGTGACATATCTGTTCGGAGACTCCGACGACCGGCCATGGGAGACGGATCTAGCGGGGTTTGGGCGCGTGTTCCCCCATAACTATGGCAGCGCTGACAGCCGCTACTACACGACGCTGCTGACTTTGAGCCCGGCCGGCGACGAGCTCGTGCTCGATTTCGCGAAGGCCGCGCTCGTGGGTGAGCAGCTGGGCAAGGATGCGGTTACCGATTACTTGAGCGTTAGTTTCTCGGCGACTGACTACGTCGGCCACATGTTCGGGCCATCGAGCCTCGAAGGCGAGGACAACATTCTGCGCCTGGATCGCGCACTCGCGGAGCTGTTCGAATTCATCGACAGCGAGGTCGGGCTTGCCAGTACGCTGATTGTGCTGTCTGCTGACCATGGCGGTCCGGATACGCCAGGCTATCTGAATTCGCTCGGGATCCCGGCCGGTTACGTCGAGCCGGAGGCCTGGGACCGGGAGGCTGCGATCGAGCGCATAAAGACTCGGTTCGGTATCGGCGGCAAGCTCATCGAAACCTACGAGCATCCGTATCTTTATTTGAGCGCCGCGGTGAAGAGCGATCCGCGCATGGACCAGGATGCGCTCGAATCGGCTGTCGTCGAGGAGGTGGCTAGGCTACCGGGCGTCTCGCTCGCGGTCTCGAGCTCGGCCCTGCGCCGCGGCAATCTGCCCGATACGGATCTCTACCGAGCCGTCGTCCGGAACTTCAATCCGAAGCGCTCGGGCGACGTGTTCATCGTCTTCGAGCCGAACTGGTTCATCAATGACTTCGAGGGCCTGACCGTGGCGTCGACGCACGGCTCGCCATGGAGCTATGATACCTACGTGCCGATTGTGTTTGCCGGCGCCGGTCTGACGCCGGATACGATCGATCGCAAGGTCTACACGGTCGATGTTGCGGCGACGCTGGCTGCATTCATGTCGATCAAGCCGCCATCGGGGGCCGTTGGTGAACCGCTCAGAGAGGTTCTAGAGCAGACACAGCGGTGAGCCCATACGAAGAGATTCAGACGCTCAAAGAGCGGATGCAGCAGTCCATCATCGGCCAGGAGACCGTCGTCGAGCGCTTGATCATCGGCCTGCTCGCGAACGGCAACTTGCTCGTGGAGGGTTTGCCAGGCCTGGCCAAGACGCGCGCCATCAAGGCGCTGGCGAAAAACCTCGAGGCGGACTTCAGCCGTATTCAGTTCACGCCAGACCTCCTGCCGTCTGACGTTACGGGCACTGAAGTCTTTTATCAGGTTGACAGTAAGGGCGAGTTTCGATTCGAGCCCGGCCCGATCTTTGCCAACATCGTCCTCGGCGACGAGATCAATCGCGCGCCGGCCAAGGTTCAGGCTGCAATGCTCGAGGCCATGGAGGAGCGCCAGGTCACGGTTGCGGGGACGACACATAAGATGCCACCGCTGTTCATGGTTATGGCCACGCAGAATCCCGTCGAGCAGGAGGGTACCTACCCTTTGCCCGAGGCGCAGATGGACCGCTTTCTCATGCATGTCAATATCGAGTATCCGCCCATCGAAGACGAAGTGCGGATCATCAGCCTCGTGCGAGGCGAGGAGGATGCATCGAGCGCTGGTGCGGATTCCGCGCCAGTGAAAGAGGTGCAGCGCATCTCGCAGGACGTCGTATTCGCCGCGCGCCGGGAGATCAGTAAGGTTCACGTCTCGGAGGCGATGCAGCGCTACATGGCCGACCTCGTCTATGCGACGCGCACGCCGGAGAAGTATTCTTCTGATCTCGATCGGTGGATCGACGTCGGCGGGAGCCCGAGAGCATCACTCGCCCTGGACAAGTGCGGTCGTACGCTGGCATGGCTACGTCGCCGAGACTTCGTCGATCCCGAGGACGTGCGCGCAATCGTGCACGATTGCATGCGGCACCGGTTGATGCTGTCTTATGCGGCGCAGGGAGAGGGAGTGACGGCCGATCAGGTGATCAACGCCATCGTCGAGCAGGTCGCCCTGCCCTGAAACCAATGTCCTCCGAGGCGCACATCCATGTGTCGCTGGCTCATCTGAGGAGCTTGGAGGGCGTCTCACGCGGACTAAGCTTTCTGCCGCGGCAACCATCAGCAAGCGTTCTCAATGGCCGGCACGCATCGCGATTACGGGGGCGTGGCCTCAATTTCGAGGAGATGCGAGATTACCTGCCGGGCGACGATATCCGCTCGATCGACTGGAAGGCGACTGCCCGAACCGGCGAGCCACACGTCCGTGTATTCACCGAGGAGCGCGATCGGCCCGCGCTCCTAGTTGTCGATCAACGCATGTCGATGTTCTTCGGTTCGCGGTTGAATCTGAAGTCGGTAACCGCTGCCGAAGCAGCCGCGATCGCAGCTTTTCGTGTCCTGGGCGCTGGCGATCGCGTGGGGGGCATCGTTTTCGGTGACGATGAGCAGATCGAATACGTGCCAAAACGCAGCCGACGGACAGCCCATGCATTTCTCGAGTCGATTGCCGATGTCAATTCGACACTTAACGCCGACAGGGCCGTTACGCTGCAGCCCGGCAGGCTCAACAAAGTATTGAGCAGCGTCGCGAGAATCGCGCACCATGATCACCTCGTGCTCGTTTTCAGCGACTTCGACGGCATCGATGAGATGACGCATCTTCGCCTCAGGAGCATCGCCGCGCATAATGATCTCGTTTTGATTCTTGTCGACGATCCGTTTGCCGAGAGAATCGAGTCGAGCGAGCGTGCGGTAATCGGGGACAGCCAGATGCAGGCCGAGATCGACCTGGGCTCGTCGGCAACGCGAGCTGCGATAAATGCCTATACGCATGATCGGCTAGCGCGTATCCGCAACTGGCAGACGGAGATCAACCTATCGGTGCTGCCATTGAGCGCGGGCGAGGAGACGCTGCCGCAGATTCGCCAACTCATGGGTGCACTGTCACCGCGGCGGAGGATCAGGTGAATCCATACGACGGCCTCAATTTGCCCCAGCTGCTCGAGTTGATGCATGGGTTGGTCTTGCCACCTGCTGTGTCGTGGAGTCCCGCAACGCCGGGTTGGTGGATCGCGCTCGCTTGGGTGCTGGCCATGCTGCTTATCGGTGCCTGGCAGCTAATTCAGCATCGGCGCCGCAACCGCTATCGTCGCGAGGCCAAAGCGGCTCTCAAAGCGATCGAGAGCGGGGCAGGCCAGGACCCAGTCGCAGCGGCGAGTGAGATTGCCGAGCTCCTGAAACGAACTGCACTTGCAGCTTATCCGCGCCGGCAAGTCGCGAGCTTGTGCGGCGCCGAGTGGGCGGAGTTCTTGCGCGTGTCGGCGAGCAACGACCCGATCGTTACCGCAGCTTCCGAGCAGCTCGCTGCCGCGGCCTATCGCGCAGATGCGGACGGCAGCGTTTTGGTGGAACCGGCGCGGCGTTGGATCGACGTTCACCGTGATTGAGTTTGCCTATCCGTGGGCGTTCCTTGCCGTCCCGCTGCCGTTGCTATCGTGGTGGCTGGTGCCGCCGCAGCGCGTGCGCGTCAGCGCACTGCGCGTGCCGTTCTTTCAACAGATCGTTGCCGCCGCAGGCATCGAGGCGCAGGCCGGCGCGGTGGTCATGCGCAAGCGCGTGTTCCAGTTCCTAATCGCGGGACTCGTATGGTCACTGCTCGTTGTTGGACTCGCAAGACCCGAATGGGTCGGCGAGCCGATTGTGCGGACGGAGTCCGCGCGGGATGTGATGCTCGCAATCGATCTGTCCGGGTCGATGGACTACCGCGATTTTCCCGGCGAAGGTGGCAGCAACGTGTCCCGCTTCGAGGCCGTGCAGCGCGTCGTCGAGCGCTTCGTTGTCGAGCGCGATAGTGATCGAATCGGTCTCATCGTTTTTGGCACGAGGGCCTACCTGCAGCTGCCGTTCACGCGCGATCTGGAGACGGCTCGCTCGCTCGTGAATCTCATGGAAGTCGGCATGGCCGGTCCGCAGACCGCGATGGGTGATTCGATCGGGTTGGCAATCAAGGCATTCGAGTCGAGCGAGGTCGATGAGCGTCTGTTGATTTTGCTATCGGACGGCAACGATACGGCCAGCAGGATGACGCCCATCAACGCAGCCGACGTTGCAAGGCTCAACGGTGTGGAGATCTACACGATCGGCATCGGTGACGTGCAGGCGACCGGCGAGGACCGCGTCGACTTCGACGCCCTGACAGCGATCGCGGCGCGTAGCGGCGGCGAGTTTTTTAACGCCGAAAGCGAGACGGCGCTCGAAACCATCTATCGGCGTATCGATGAGGCTGCCGTCGCCGATGTCAGAACTCAGTCCTGGCGGCCGCGGGAGTCGCTGGTGCACTGGCCTGCGGGGCTAGCGTTGCTGCTGGTCGGGTTGGCTTACGCTGTGCTGCTGGCCGGCGCTCGACGTCGGAGCGTGCAAGCATGATCGAACTGTTTCATTTTTTGAGGCCGATGTGGCTCTTGGCGATCCCGGCTATCGGCCTGGCCTGGTGGTTATTGCGGCGGCGCGAAGCAGCTCGTGCAGGGGCCGCCCCTGTTGTTGCTCCACACCTGCGCGACGCATTGACGATCAACCGTGACGCGCGTAAGGGCATCAGGGCCGTCGACGGCGTCAGCATCGTCATGCTTGCGGTGGCAATCGCCGCTGCTGGGCCTACATGGAGTAAGCAGGCGAGCCCGTGGTTTGCCGAAACCGCGCCGCTCGTCATCGCCATAGAGGTTTCGGACTCAATGCGCAGTAACGATCTGCTGCCGACGCGGTTGGATCGCGCTCGATTCAAAGTATTCGATCTGATCGCCGCGCGGACTGGCTCGAGAACGGCGCTGATCGCCTACGCCGGCAGCGCACACCTCGTCGTGCCACCGAGCACAGATGCCGGTGTACTCAAGCCGTTTCTGGAAAGCTTGGATCCGGCGATCATGCCGACGGCTGGCGCCAATGCGAATGCCGTTTTGCCGCTAGCGACATCGCTGCTCGGCGAGCAGACGGTCGCCGGAACCTTGCTCTTCGTCAATGACGGTTTCGACCCTGACGAGATCGGAGCGCTGAGTGAGTTTTCCGCCGGCTCTGACGCACCAGCCTTGGCTGCGCTCGTGATGGGCACGGACGAGGGCGGCGTCGCACTCATGCCTGATGGCTCGGCGGTCACCACTGCGAGCGGTCGACGCATCGATACGGCGATCGACAGCGCCCTGCTACGGCGGGTAGCCCGCGAGGCAGATGTGTCGATCGTGCGCGCGGGTGTCGGCGATGCTGATATCCGACAGCTGCTACGCGCGATCGAGTCGAACCTGCTCCGGGCGAACGATCCCGACGCGCAATGGCGCGATCAGGGCTGGTGGTTCCTCTGGCCCGCGTTTCTAGGTTCGCTATTGTGGTTCCGGCGTGGATGGACGATGCAGTGGTAGCCGGGCCCGGCCGCCGAGGGTGGGCGTCGGCGTTTGCGCTCGAGGCCGTGCTCGTAACCTTGACAGCGGCCGTGGTGCTCGGGTGGGCGGCATGGCGGGCGGGTGATTTCACCGCGCTGTGGCTGACGCCCGACCAACAGGCCCGTAGGGCATACGAGAATCTTGAGTTTCCCCGAGCCTATGAGCTGTTCGAGAACCCAGCCTGGAAGGGAGTCGCTGCCTACCGGGCTGGGCTCTATGCCGACTCCGCGGCCGCTTTTGGCCGAATTCCCATAGCCGAAGCTTTCTTCAACCGCGGCAACGCGTTCATGAGGGGGCGCGAGTATGGTAAGGCTGTAATCGCATATCAGCAGGCGGTCGCCGAAGCGCCCGACTGGGTGGAGGCGCAGGAGAACCTCGCGCTCGCGGCCTACACGCTCGACTACATCGAGCGCGTTCGCGAGCAATCGGATACGGGCGATGAATCCGAGCTCAGCGCCGATGATTTTGTCTTCGACAACACGAGCGATCGTGGAGTCGAGATGGAGATCACTCGAGAAAGCACGCTGGAGCTCGAGTCCGCCGAGAAGTGGATGCGCTCGGTCGATACCGAGACGCGCGACTTTCTGCGCACGCGGTTTCTGCTCGAAGTCAGCCGTGTGAGCCCGCCGTGAGCCGACTGCCGGCGTGGGCTTGTTTCGGGCTTGTTCTCGGCGGAACCGCCGCGGCGCAGGAGCTGCCCATCGTTCGTGCGACCCTAAGCCCCGAGATAGTCAACGTCGGCGAGTCCGCGGAGCTTAATGTTACCGTGCTCGTGCCGACCTGGTTCCCGCGGCCGCCCGTGTTCCCGTCCTTCGAACTCGCTAACGCGATAACGCGCTTGCCGCCGAACAGTTCTTTCCCGACGAGCGAGCGAGTCGGCAGGGAAACCTGGTCCGGCATCGTGCGCAACTACAGTGTTTCGCCGCTGCTCGGCGCACACTATCGGCTCAGCGGTATGTCTATGACCGTGACCTATGCTGATCCCGATACCCGCGAGCCAGTGACGCTCGAGATCGTTGTGCCGGACGTGGAGTTCCGCGCCCGCGTGCCAGTGGGTGCCGAGGGGATCGAGCCATACCTCGGCGGACGCGAGCTCGGACTGACGCGCGAGTCGATCGGCAACGCTGAGTCACTCGAGATCGGCGACGCCGTCGTGCTTCAGTATGTCGCTGAGCTCGACGGTCTACCTGCGATTTTCTTACCGCCGCTGGCACCCCCTCTCGAGTTAAATGGGCTTTCAGTCTATGTTGACGAAGCGACTGTCGAGGACGGTCCCCCTGCACGCCGCATAGAGAGACAGACGCTCGTATTCGAGGCAGGTGGCGAGTTCGTGCTACCTGCGGTCGAGTTCGACTGGTGGAATACCGAGTCGAATACCATCGAGACCGCGTTCCTGCCGCCGCTGGCGTTGATCGTTGCTGGACCGGCGGTTGCGGTCGAGGCGGCCCAGGTGCCCGCGCGAACCGACCTGCGGCTCTATCTCGGCCTGTTCTTGATTCTACTGATTTCCGTTGCCCTGATAGTGAGACTCCGGCCTCGGCTGCGGCGAGCCTATAGCGAGCGTCGCGAGCGAGTTCTGTCTTCGGAGTCGTATACGTTCAAGCAAGTCAGGCAGAGCCTGAGAGCTGGGGAGGCGCATGCGGCCCACCAAAGCCTGTTGCGCTGGCTCCATCGTCTGCGCCATGGACTCGATCTCCGCCAGTTCGCCTCGCGCTACGGTGACGACGAGCTCGGTCGGCAGCTCGATCGGCTGAGCAGCGCAGTTTACTCAGGTTCGACGAGCGCCATCGACTTACGCATTCTGGACGGGCTCTTGGTTCGCGCCCGCAGAAATTTTCTCGATTCGAGGGGTGGCCGCCGGCAGCTGGCACTACCGCCGCTAAATCCCTAGCGTATCTCGCCTCCGGATGGGAACACGCCGAGCCTGAGATTGCGCTTGCGAACACCAATCCCACTGCCGCGCATCGGCCAGCTTTGCCTCTTTTGTTCTCTCGCGATCATCCTGTTGATCAGAATTCGCTTCCTGCTCTGCACGCCCAGCGCGTTGCACGCGGCAGGCTATCGACAAGATACTGAAAGTTCAGATCCTTATGCCGCGAGCACGAGCCGCATCGTAGGCTGCATGGAGATAAGAAGTTGCCGCTCCAGGACAAGAGCTCGGCGGCCCTAAAGCGTATCTTGGCAGTTGTTCCCAACGGAGGCACGAAAATGGCAGTGGCAAGATACGATCGGAGTTTCTCCGGGCGCACACAGTTTGTTAAGAAGCATCTTAATAGGGTTGCGGACGCAATCATTTGCCGCACCGACTATGGCGCCCGCATCGACTTCTCGGACGGACGCGTCACGGCGCTCTGGGCGTTTGCTTTAGACGAGCCCGTAATGGAGGTGGCCCTGCGCCGGGTTCAGCGCAGCGGGGCTAAGTACATCCTTATTGAGCCCGAACCCGAGGCATCGATCTGAAATCGATAGTGGACGTGGACCTGTATGCTGCAAGTGATCGGCGGCGAAACGCTGGCCTGGAATACGAGGCCGGTCGATAAGCCGCCACCCAGCAGCGCGGGCCCGGATCTGCTAGAAATCGAGCTCCATCCGAAATCCTGGTGTGTTCGCTTCTTAGCCTAGGTAGCAGCGAAATTAGCCAATTCGCGGGGCACGAAGTATATACTTCGGCGGTGCCAAATGGTGATGTCGTTTATGCGGGTGTTGCTGACCCGCGCTAGCAACACCGAAGTCTGAATGTATCGAGGAGATCACGAAATGTATTCTCAACAACCGCTAAAACAATTCGGCAAACTTTTTCTCTTGCTGTCTGCATTTTCTATGGCGGGTTGTGCCAGCGGTCCCGATATACGATCGGACTATGATCGTGGTGCTAATTTCGGTGCCTACACTACCTACAATTTCGTAGAGGGAGCCGGTCCGAATAACGATGGCTACCAAAGCCTGTTTACCCAATTCGTTATCGAAGCCGTTACCATTGAGATGGAGAATCGCGGTTACGCGAAGTCGGATAATCCCGATTTGCTCGTCAATTTTGGTGCCAGACTCGATGAAAGGGTCAATGTAACAACGTCTCCTGCGATGATGGGCGGCTATTACGGGTACCGTGGTGGCCCCTATAGATATGGTGGATGGTCTGGTTACGGTTACGCGACAGAAACAAACGTCTCGCAATACACGGAAGGTACGTTCAATATCGACATTATCGACAGGAGGCGTCGTCAGCTTGTGTGGGAGGCTGTTGGTATCGGGCGAATTACAGACAGACAGAGACAGAACCTCGAGGAAACCATTAAGAATGGCGTTCCCCTCTACTTCCTGAATTATCCGTTCGTTGCCGGAAATCCAAACCCGGTGGCGCAAGACTAAGTTTGAGCAAGTGGTTTGCCCGGTTAGCGATCCGATGTCCGGGTACCGTCACCTTAGTTTATAGAAACGGTATAACCAGCAACTATTGCGCTAGCTTTAGGCACAGCTCCGCCTGAACGCTCTGCGTGTGTAAAGTTTTGGGCCTAGACAGCAGCGACATTAGCCATTTTGTGAGGTGCGAGTTGCCTAATGCGGCAATACCCGGGCCGTGGGTTCGATTCCCATCACCGATCCAGTGCGTCTCGCGTTATCCAGCGGACGCCGGCTTCCACAGCTTTACTCGCGGCCGCCCGATCTCCGTCTCACGAAGCGAAACTCGAGCCTAACCATCGGGGCACCTCCCACGCAAGAATTCTGGGCGCGCCAGGCGTCGAAAAGATTTCTAGATCGTATTTTTTGAACTTGGTGCTGAAGATTGCTTCGCTGATCCTGGCCCAGCATTCTTCGGTGTGACCGAAAACCTCCCGCGAGTCTGTAATCTTGATGGTCGTGTCGGCGGCGAGGGATTTGGTACTCGCGGCATGTCTTAGGTTTAGTGCAATCTAGCCGCGCAGCCTGGCCGCGACGTCGTTGATCTCCAGAAAGAGATAACCGACCCCGCCTGTCAGGGGCACCCGGAACGAATCCGGGTCGAATCCGCCCACGAGCGCCGGTGGAATGTGGTCTCCCGTTCAATGGAGTTCACGGTGCGCATTCTGGAATTTTCCTTGGCTGTCCAGCCGGTGACTGCAAGTAGTCAACAGAGCGAGGCCGGGTTAGGATACGAGGCCTATCAATAAGTTGCCACCTAGCAGTGCGGCTATCCAAAGGAAAAACCAGCCATGAATCAGCCTGTGGACAGTAGATCTCCGATAGCTCTCGCCATTGATATAGCGCTGAACCTTGTCGTTGTTTTCGCCGTTCTCGGTTGGTGTGCATACATTCTGCGGCCTTTTATCTCTCTCATCGTTTGGGGTGGTGTCATCGCAATCGCCTTCTATCCGGTCTATCTGAAGCTGCGCCGCATGCTTGGGGAGCGCCGCAAACTCACCGTGGCACTGATCGCACTGGTTGGAGTGGCCATCGTAGTCGTTCCTTTATGGTCGTTCACGAGCTCGACGATCGAAACCGCAATAGACTTGCGTGAGATGGTGTCCCAAGACGAGTTCATGATACCCCCTGCGTCCGATGCCGTGCGCGATTGGCCGATCATTGGCGAGCGCGTCTACGCGCTGTGGTCCGATGCAGCCACAAACTTGTCGGCATTCGTCGATGCGCATCACGCCCAAATACGGAATGTGGCTTTTGCGGTGCTGACTCGCCTGGCGGGCGCCGGTATCGGCGCCATGCAATTTCTGGTGTCAATTCTAATTGCGGCCGCGTTTCTGCACTTTGCTGACGGCACAACCGTTGCCATGCAGACTCTATTCAACCGGCTTGCGGGAAGAGAGGGTGAGGGGCTGCGGAGATTGTCCGTGGCAACAATCCGCAGTATTTCCGTCGGCGTGCTCGGAATTGCGGCGATCCAAGCAGTGCTCGGCGGGCTAGGTGTCGCCGCGGTCGGTGTGCCTGGTGCGGGAATCTGGGCGCTGCTTATCTTGATGCTTGCGATCATGCAGTTACCGCCGTGGCTGATTCTCTTGCCGATCGCCGGCTACGTTTTCTCCGTGGAGACCACGTTTGTGGCGGTGATCTTTACGATCTGGAGCATGCTCGTCTCTTTCGCCGATATGGTTCTGAAACCATTGTTGCTCGGCCGCGGAGTCGAAGCGCCTATGATCGTCATCCTGATCGGCGCGATCGGCGGCATGATTGCTTCCGGCATCGTCGGTTTATTTGTTGGGGCCGTCGTGCTCGGACTCGGCTTCAAGCTGCTGCAGGTCTGGCTCGCACCCGCCGATCAGCGCACGGCACTTGAGGTCGCAGAACCGACTCTGGGGTCGAGCTGAATTCGGTGCAAGGGCGGATCGTGCCAGATCGATCGGTTCTGCGGTAACGACGAGTGCTCTTGCCGCTGCTTCTCGCTAGCTTGGTCTTATTGGTCAACATGGTGATTCAGGTGGTCGCTGTTGTGTTGATGCTGCGTTTTTTGTTCAAACGACTCGCCGAGGGGCGGCTCCAACCGAGCTTCCTTAGCGATGCAGGAATATTGATTGGCGTTTTGCTCGTACTGTTCGCTGGCCATCTCGTGCAGATTGCGGTTTGGGCTTTGCTGTTCATGCAGCTCGGCGAGTTCGACCAATTCGATACCGCTTACTATCACTCGACGGTGAATTTTGCGACATTGGGATATGGCGATATTGTGATGGGCGAGCGCTGGCGCTTGCTCGGCGCGCTGCAGGCCGCTAGTGGTGTGCTCATGTTCGGTCTTTCCACGGGCACCTTATTCGCGATCATGTCGCAGCTATTTCAGAGGCGCGCTGCCAGTTCAGCGAAAAACAGATGAAGTCGCGAAGTGCCGGCCGGACCATTAGGCACCTTTCGTTGGCAATCACGCTAATCCTGTCGGCCTGTACCAGCGTGGGCCCGGACTTCGAGCCACTGTTACCCGAAGCCGATACGGACTGGCCCATCCCTGTCATGCAGGGCCTCGAGCCGGCGGCCGTCGTGCCTGTTCGTTGGTGGGAGGGATTTGAGGATCCGGTTCTGAACGAGCTCGTCAACGAGGCTCGATCACAAAACCTGCAGGTCGAGGTTGCGGCTCTGCGCGTCCTCGAGGCGCGCGCCCGGCTCGGTATCGCGCGCGGCTCGAGTTATCCACAGACGCAAGTAGCTGCAGGGGATGCGAGTTACGTATCGCCGTCGGAGTCGGAGCTTCTCGATAGGCTGGGGATCGGCAACTTCTGGCAATACAGCCTCGGAGCCACAGTGACTTGGGAAGCCGACTTTTGGGGTCGCTACCGTCGTGGTATCGAGGCAGCAGACGCTTCCTTGCGGGCTTCGGTAGCCGCATATGATCAGGCGGTCGTGTTGCTAACCGCGCAGGTCGTCAGCGCCTATTCGGCTGTCCGTGAGGCCGAGGAGCAGATGCGTATCTCGCGCGAGAATACGGCTCTGCAGCAACGCAGTTACGAAATTACGCAGGTACTTTACCGGAATGGTGAGGAGTCCGAGCTCGACATGCAGCAGGCGCTGGGCCAGCTGCTTGGCACGCAGGCGACGATTCCCGTTCTAGAGACGGCTCTGCAACAGGCGCGAAATGCGCTTAGCAGCCTGCTCGGTCAGCCACCCGGATACGTTGATAATATTTTGGCGCGTGGCGAGGGCCTTCCCGTCGTGCCGGCGGAGATCGCGATCGGCTTGCCTACCGACATGCTTCGACGTCGTCCGGACGTTCGCCAAGCCGAGCTGTTCGCAATGTCGCAAAGCGCCATCGTCGGGCTCGCGACCACGGATCTGTACCCGAGCTTCTCGCTTTTCGGCACGCTCGGCGTTTCGTCAGGTGGGCCCGGCGGGACGAGTTTTGGAGACATGTTCAGCAGCGATGCGATCGCATTCACAGCCGGATCGAATTTCGTGTGGCCGTTCCTCAACTACGACAGAATCAGGAACAATATTCGCATCGAGGATGCGAGGCTCCAGCAAGCACTGCTGGGATACCGTGAGACGGTTGTGCAAGCGGCACGGGAGGCCGGCGACGCTATCGCCGGATTCATGGGTTCGCGAGCTGAGGTGCGGATTCTCGGCGACGCTGTGGTTTCCGCGCAGCGCGCGAACGAGCTGTCCATCGTGCGGTACCGAGAGGGTTTCTCGGATTATCAGCGCGTTCTCGATTCCCAGCGGCGCCTGTTTTCGCAGCAGCAGCGCTATGTCGCGAGCCAGGCGTCGATGGTGCAAGACGCGGTGGCGCTGTACAAGGCGCTTGGTGGCGGTTGGGAGGACCGCACGAGTATGCCGCCGATCGATGCCGAGAATATTGACATGATGCGGCAGCGCACCAACTGGGATGAGCTACTCATCGGAGAAGCGGAATAGATTATATGAGTGAGGATACCCCAGCTAAGCAGACCGAGGCGCTGAACGATAAGGAAGCAGCCGCGTTGCCAAGAGACCCCGTGCGAACTTGGACGCTGATGTTGCTCGGGATTGCCTTGCTGCTACTTGTCGTTCATCTGCGCGCCGATCGCTTTACGCCGTATTCGTCTCAGGCTCGATTGAACGCTCTTGTGGTTCCCGTCGCCGCCGAGGTCGCCGGCACGGTCGTATCGGTTCAGGTCAGCAATAACCAGCGGGTCGAGGCAGGCCGGGAGCTGTTCAGCATCGACCGTGAGCGCTACGAACTCGCCGTGCAGGCGGCCGAAGCCAATCTGGAAGCGGCGCGCCAAGCTGTCGGCGCATCGGCGGCGAACGTGGAGGCTGCCCGGGCTTCGGTCGTCTCCGCGCGCGCCAATTTGGACCGCGCGACGCGAGATTTCGAGCGCCTCCGGCGCATCATCGAGGAAGATCCCGGTGCAGTATCGGGGCGTCGTGTCGAGCAGGCCGATGCCATGCGGCAGGTAGCCGAGGCGCAGGTCGCGGCGGCTGAGGCGAACCTGAACAGGGCATTGGAGGATCTCGGCGAGGAAGGCGAGCAGAACTCGCGCATTCTGCAGGCGCAGGCCGCGCTCAACCAGGCTACGATCGATCTCGGTAACACGACTGTGATCGCACCGGGCGACGGTGTCGTGACCGACGTGCGCATCGACCGGGGCAGTTTCGCGCCCGCAGGAGCGCCGCAGATGACCTTCATTGGCACGGACAACGTCTGGGTGCAAGCGGACTTCACCGAGAACAATCTCGGACACATCGATGCGGGCGATGAGGTGGAGATACTTTTTGACGCTATTCCGGGGCGCGTATTTTCCGGGCGCGTCCGGGAGATTGGCTTCGGTGTCCAAGTTCAGAGTGCGCCGCTAGGCAGCCTGCCAACGATAACGAACGATCGCAACTGGCTACGTGATGAGCAGCGATTTGCGGTATTGGTAGATATTGTCGAGCCGCCCGCGGGCGAGGAGCGGCGGCGGCTCAAGGTCGGTTCGCAAGCCTCGGTCATCGTCTATACCGGCGGCCATCGGCCGCTCGTTTGGCTGGGGAAGCTCTACATTCGAATCGCGAGCCTTCTCACGTATGCCTACTGAGCCAGCCCCGATGCCTGCCGGGTCGGGCATCGGTCGCGAAATCGCAAGTCGGCGCATCCTGCGTCTGGCGTTAGGGACAAGCCTGTCCCTTTGTTTCTCCCAGGTCATGGCGTGGGATATGTCCTTCGTCGCGCCGATATTTACAATGACGCTGTTGGCAACGCCGTTCCCGGTCCCAGGCATGAAAGCAGGAGTCGGGTTGGTGCTCGCACTGCTGGCGCCCGTGATTGTCGGTAGCCATCTGTTGCTGCCGTTCATCGTGCATCTGCACAGCGTCGCGATACTCCTCGTAGGTCTCGCTTTGTTTCACAGTTTCTATTTGACGGCACGCGGCATCCCGGCTGTTGTTAGTACGTTCCTTACTATCGGCATTACACTCAACGTTGCAATCGGTAGCGTTAGCATCGATGCCGTCTCCGGCGTAGCTTGGGGCATCGGTATGGGTGCCGTTGCCGGCATCGTGTTTGTCTGGGTCAGTCATGCCGTGCTACCGGATTCGCCGAAGCTTCGCGTATCGGCGCGACAGCCGCCGCCGCAAGCAGTCAAACCGCCGGCGCGCGTCGCCCGACGTCAGGCCTTGCGTTCCCTCGCGGTCGTTTGGCCGGTCGCTATTTGGTTCCTGTTCAGCGCCGGCAGTGCGGCTTATATCGTGGTGATGATCAAGGTAGCGTCGATGGGTCAAGAGGCCGAGGCCGCAGGTAGCCGCAACGTGGGGTGGTCGCTGATCGGATCCACGGTCTGGGGTGGCATCGGCGCCGTCGTGGGATGGCAGATTCTGAGTTTGTGGCCCTCTGTGCTGTTCTACACGCTCTTAATTGCGATTGCGGCGCTGCTGTACGGACGGCGAATCTTTCTGGGGGCGGGTATGCACGCCCAAGGCGCAATGTGGTCCTATGCGTTTCTGACTATGATCCTGCTGCTTGCTCCGGCGGTGCTCGACGGCGCTGGCGGTTCGGCGGCCGGCGCTGCGTTCTGGTCACGCCTGTTTTTAGTCGGTATCGCTGCGCTATACGGCAGTCTCGCGGTAACGGTCTTCGACGCATTCTGGCCCGCTCGCGGAGATGGCGCTGACCAGGGCGAAGAAGCTTCCCAGCCAGCTTGAAAGGGTTGTCTTTGAGCGCCCCGAATATCGAATAAATCTTATATTATTCGGTTGCTTGGCGAGCCCCTAGCGCATCGAGTAGCTCGCGAATCACACCGACCATCCTGTCGCCGGTCAGCCCCTCGACCGTGCCCGAGACTACGAACTGAATGCCGATACAGATGAGCAGCAGGCCCATGATCCGGGTCAGCGCATTCATTCCCGTCTTGCCGATGAAGCCAACGACCACAGTCGAAAAGTGCAGGATCACCCAGGCGACGAGCGCCACCAGCGCGATACCGATCGCCATTCCTATATAGGACCCGAGCCCCGTGCGCTCCGTCGCCATTGCGATCGTAAGCGCAATCGAGCCGGGTCCGGCCAGCATCGGCAGCGCGATCGGCATGAACGCGACGTCCGCCGTTCCTGGCACATACATTAGCTCGGATTCGGCATCCGTCGAATCGGCCGGTGCGTCGAGCATGGAAAAACCGACGCGAGCGATGACCAGCCCGCCACCGATTCTCAATATCGGCAAGGTAATGCCGAAAAACTCGAGGACCATAGCGCCGGTAAATAGTGCTACGAGGAGTATGACGGTCATGTAAATAGCGGCTGATCGAGCTTGCTGCTTGCGGTGGCCGTCCGAAAACCCCTTTGTTACCGTGACAAATACGGGTGCCGTGCTGAACGGATTCACGACCGGTAACAACGCGCCGAACGTGAGACTGGCGTAAAAAAACAGGTTGCTTAACATACGCGCTGCTGCCGCGAGTTTGCGCTACTCGCCAAGCGGTTCAACTGTGATCGCGAGGGCCTCCACGTGAGTCAACTCCACGATATCCCCGGGGCGTAGTGAACGCACGAAAGCTTGGGCCTCCTCGCGGCGGAGATACATTGCGTGTAGTTGCTCATCGGGCTCGGCATACGTGACCGATCTGCCGCCGGGGCCCACGGATTCGATGCGTACCGTTATAGTCGCCATCGCGCCGATCATGCCTCCAGGGCGCTGACCGGGTTCCGCACGCGCTGCGCCAGCTGCTACGGGAACGCCGGCCGACATTTCATCGGCGTCTGTGCGAGTAGCTATATAGGCCTGCTCATAACTAAGTCTGACCACATCACCGGTCTGCACCTGTGCAAGATTTCGTACTTCCGGACCCGCCTGGAATGTCACTTCATTGCCCTGCGGGCCACGGATCGTCACGAGTCGTCGTCCCTGGTCAACTGCGGTGACCACCGCCGCAACCTCCTCGACATCGGATATCTCGACGGACGCCGGGGCACTGGCGCAACCACCTATGAGTACCGCGAGCATACTTAGCCAAGCAGCCGGTGAACGCGCATAAGATCCCAAGTTAGTAGGCATGTTTTTCAAAATCCCTTCGTTTCTCAAT
>JAHEEM010000252.1:0-4138 GCA_024640695.1 Rhodospirillaceae bacterium
CATTGTTCATGTATCCCGGGCGCATCTCGTTGCCGCCGCGATCGCCGGGCTGCCCCCAGGTCATGACAAAATTGCCCTGCTTATCGAGCTTGACGACGCGCGTGTTTGCGTAACCATCCGCAACGAAAACGTTATCCTCCGTAAAGGCCAGGAAGGTCGGCCGATAGAAGTGGCCCATGTCATTGCCACGCTCGTTCGGTACGCCGATGGTCCGCACCAGCTCGCTGCCGTCATTCGTGAACACGAAGATCGCATGCCGATAGTCGTCGACAACCCAAACGTGCTTCTCAGGATCCCAGGGATCGATCGTAACGAAATGCGGTCGACGGAACAGGTGATCCCATTGGGTCCATTCCTCGATGATGCGGCCTTCGCGATTTACAACCACGAGCGTGTGCTCCCAACGGTGATCGAGGCCGTGTACGCCGCGATCCTCATCGCCACCGTCCAAGGCGCCCGGCAGGCTGGACCGAGGGCCAACCGATGCGTTACGCCAGGGAACCTGAGCCGTTGGATAGGAGATGCCGGACTCGTCGCCGCGATACACCACAAATGCCTCTGGCCGATCAATGTTCGGTAGCTCGCCGCGGAACAAGAGGAAGACCCTGTCCGGGCTCTCGGCATAGACGCTCTGACCCGCACCCCATGTCCAGGCCTCGTGGCCCGGCAGCGTCGAGACGTTCTGCGGCCAATTCGGGTCGACTTCATAGGGACCAAACATCTCCTGGCCGCCCTTGACGCCCGGAACCGCCGCAAACGTATTGCGGCCAGCTCGTTGAGCAGCAACCGGGTTGCTCGCAATCACCGTAACAACGACCACGGCCACGAGACTCCAAGCCACCGTCATCATCTGCCTGCGCATATATAAGCTCTCCCGAAAGTTCTAATTATTGAATAAATCAATGCAGCAGCATGCTCTGCCCTTAGTCGACATTCTCCTGGATCCAGCCATGGATGAACGCGATGATCTCATCGCTGTTGAGCTCCAGCATCATCATGTGACCGTTGCCCGTGATTCCGACGTCCTCTAGACGAACGAAGTCCGTCTGGACACCGGCCTGGTTGAGCCACTTCGGAATGCAGGCATCGAACACGCGGTGGTAGGTGCCGTCTGCCGAGATAGCCAGCACGCGCATATCTACGAGATTCACGAGTCGGCGCGCCGGCTCCTCTTGTAGGTAGCACGGTACCTCGCCCGGCTGATCAGCCTCCTCTTCGAGATAGACCGACAGCTCCGAAGGGTCGTTGACAGGGGGATCGTAGGCCAACGGATAATCGACCGGCCCCCAAGCGTTGCCGATACCTTCACGGTATGCCACATTCGCGGTGTCGACGCGGCCGATCTGCGGCCCGCCGGGCTCGATCGTCACGATGGCTCTGACCAAATCGGGTCGGCCGTCCGCGACACCCCAACCGACACCGCCGCCCTGCGAGTGCGTCATGACAATCACAGGCGTGCCGATCGTGTCGAGCAGCTCCATGGCTGCAAAGCGCGCCAGCGTCGTGCTCTGACCGGCGAACTGCACCTGGGTCTTGATGAACTCATCAAAAATTGGATCGCCACGATGGCCGCCGCCGGGCCACTGCGTATGGTTGTCTTTGAGCGGGAAGTCGCCCTTCTCGCCGACATTGGTCCAGATCGTTTCGAGCTGCTCGGCGGTGCGAATCCCCAAGTCGCCGTGGACGCCGCCCGGGACGTACGCCGAGCGGCCACGGGCTGGATAGTCGACCATGTAGATCACGTAACCCTGATCCATGAGGTAGTACGCCCAGCCTCGGCGGCCATCCGGAGTCTGCTGCCAGTCCACGCCGGTTTGACCATTACCGTGGAAGATGACGATCGGGTAGGGCTGCGTAATCTCACGCGGTTCCCAGACCTCCACGTACATTTGCCCACCCATGACTGGGGGATCCCCGACGTAATCGCCACCGGCGTAGTAAAAGCCTTTGCGGGCAATCGTGTCGGTCGGAAATACCGGAATGGTGTCGGGCGGCATCGCCATCGAGACATCCACCGCGACCGCTTCGGCGCCTGGGCTGCCAGGTATCGCGGGCGCGTCCTGCACGCCGGCACTGTCGGGCATCTCGCCCTGACCGCACGCTGCCAACAAGGCGCTCAAAAAAATGATCGCCGGGACTCGAACCGCGGCATTGGACACCCTCAAACTCATGACGGAACACTCCCGAAATTAGATCTGCGTAAAGCTCTGCGCTGCGAGACTCTGGCCATTTCTGTCCGTCCAGGCTAGGGACGTTTAAAACTAATGTTGACCAGCACCGACTTAACGCTGAACGATACGCGAGCGGTCTGGGCCTTTCAACGGCGACGAGAGTGGGTGCCGCGCTGCCCGTACCGGCTCGGGGGGCGAATGTACCGCTGCAGGAAATACGCGGTTGCGAAGACTTTAGCTTTGTATTTCTATTTCAGTTGCTTAGCAAATACTCCTAAAGGCTGAGTGATGCCAAGCAGCTGCCCCGCTCAAGCGAGGCCAAAAAACTTAAGCGCGCTATTCAGTGGCGTCACCATCATATTCGAGGATTTCTTCCTCGAAATCCGTGAAATTCACATTATCCATGCACATGAACTCCTCGATGCTCCAGTCGACGCGCCGGTAGAAGCGCTGCCCGACCCAGGGTTCCGTGAGAGCAACCGGGTCTTCGATCGTGATGTCGATCTGCAGCTCATCTGCACCCACGCGGCGGATCCGCTCGACGACTTGCAACTGCTCACTGTGAGGGACGCCTTCGCGGTCGATCCAGGTCTTGTCGTTGAAGTTCACTGTCTCAACGACCAGCGTGTCACCGTCCCAGTAACCGGTAGAGTCACCCATCCACCCCGGCGCGAGATCGTCACGGTGGCCGCGCCCATCGGTAAAGATCTGGCGAATCAGATGATCGTACTCGAATACCATCATGACCCTACCCGGTAACTGGATGATCTCCATCGGAAACGGGTGCAGGTAGACTCGGGGCGTGCCCGGTGGGAAGCACTGGTAGACGGGATCGTTGGTTTCGGCAACCGGCACGCTCCTGGAGCCGAACGTCGGCCTGGCAAGCTCGTATTGCGCCCGCGCCCACTCCGTCATCGCCGGCGGCTCAGCTGTATAGGTGGAATTCTGATAGGCCCGCGTCTCAGGCGGCGGGTTATTCGTCCACACGCCGCTGAGATCGGCACCGTGCGCAGGGGCACTGGCGGAGGCTGCCTCGGTTGCGGGCTCCGGCTCGTCCGATGGCGATTCAGCCGGGGCGCAGGCCCATAGCCCGGCAACCGCAAGCATGCTCACGGCCACTTTAAAACCCGTCACGCCTGGGATTTCGCCTGATATCGACAACGTCGATCTCTGCCGCCTGCTGTGAAAGATCATGTTTTCGCGATCCCGCTCTAGCGGTCGCCGCCGATGATGGCAGTGCCAGTAGAATCGACAACCTTATGAAGACGCAGAGACGGCGCTCCCGATGCGGCAGGGTTGCCGGTCAGCTCAATCTCATCGCCCGGGCGGAGTATTTCCTTATGCCAGCGCACACTGCCCGGCTGTGCCATACGGGCGAGTCGATTAGGGCTCGTGAGCTCTCCTGACCATTCCACCACGTCACCGTCCTGGCCAGTCACGGCAATGTAGATCAGCACGTGCGGATTGACGAATTTGAAATCTGTGACTTTGCCGGTAACTGTCACGGTCCGCTCGGAATCGTACGCAGCTCCACCATGATGCGCGAACGCCAGGCTTCCGACCAGGCCGGTCACGAGGGCTGCCGCAATCACTGACAGTCGTTTTGCTTTCATCGGAATCTCCATGAAACTTCGCTGCGTAAGAGCCGCTGTTACTGCGGATCAGCACGCTTTGGCCCACGAAGTATCTCGGTGCAGAGGGTCTCCGGTCAAGCCATGGCGGGCTGCACGGCCAATGTAACCCGAGCCGCTGTGTGCGGCAGACGGATGATGGCCCGCAAGGCAGGCGCTTGCGAGATGCTCACGACGCGGCAACAGATTCGTAGTCGCTGCTGCCGGAGCCTCAGCTCGCCAAGCGGACCTGATTACGCCCCTCGCGCTTGCAGTCACGCAACGCGTCGTCAATCTGCTTGACGAGATCATCCACCGTCACGTCAGTACCGCGATGCCGTGCCGCAAGCCCAATGC
>JAHEEM010000252.1:4148-4550 GCA_024640695.1 Rhodospirillaceae bacterium
ATGCTGACGCTCGTCGACAGCAGGCCCTCGGGTACCTGCACGGGCGATTCTGCGACGGTCCGACGTGCACGCTCCGCAATGCGCTTTGCGTCCTGGGCAGCGGTGTCGGGCAATATCAGCAGAAACTCGTCTCCGCCGTAACGACAGACAATGTCATCACTGCGAACTGAGCTTACGAGCATGGCGGCGAGCTTTCGGAGCACCAGATCGCCAGCTTGGTGACCAAACTCGTCGTTGATGGCCTTGAAATTGTCGATGTCGAGCAAGCACAGAGAAATATCTAAATCGCGTTCCTGTGAATTGAGCAACGAAGATCGCAGCAAAGCGGCTGCGCCACGCCGGTTCCAGACCCGAGTCAATGGATCAAACATCGCTTCGCGGCGCGCCGCGCCGAGTTTGGAA
>JAHEEM010000051.1 GCA_024640695.1 Rhodospirillaceae bacterium
CGAGCCGCATCGCACCGTGCCCGAAGATGTTGACGCCCAGTGTGATCCTGAATAGCACGTAGGCGAGCTGGAGGTCGCTCAAGCCCAGCCAGCCACCGCTCCGTTCCGCGTCTCCCATGCGTCCCCCTTATTGTGTGTACGTTGGATGGAAGTGTTGGGAATTATAGTCACATTCGCCCCGTGCCAGTATGTCTGCGTCAAGTCCGAATTGACATCGTCGAATCGGCAAGGTAAATCATCGACTGCAGCCCCAGAGCAGGGCGAAGGATACGAGAGGACGGAAACCAAGATGGCGGCAAAGCGATTAGGATTCGGTGGCCTGGCAGCCCTGAGCGCGGCATGGCTCATGGCCCTGCCGGCCTGGGCGCATCATGCGAATTCGGCATTCGACCGAGCTCAATCGGTTACGGTGACCGGCACGGTGAAGCGCTGGCAGTTCATCAATCCCCATTCCGGCCTGTTTCTCGACGTGACCGATGAGAACGGCAATGTCGTGGAGTGGTCGAGCGAGTTCCAAGGTACCCTGGATCTGTATCGGAACTTTAGCTGGAACAAGGATACGTTCAAGCCCGGCGACCAGGTCACGGTCACGGGATTCGCGTCGCGCGACGGCGCGCCGACGATGGGCGCGCGTATCGTTATCTTCGCCGATGGCACCGAGGTCGATCTCAGAAGCGCGCCTGACTGAGTAAGACCGCGCTAGCTCCACGCCGGCATGCTTCGATCGGACGGCCGAGCTAGCGGACGTTGTCGCGGATCCACCCCTCGACGAAACGAATCACCTCGTCGCTGTTTTTCTCCAGCATCATCTCGTGGGCGTTGCCCATGATGCCGGCCCCGCCGAGCGGCAGATAGTCGGTATCGACCCCGGCCTGGTTGAGCCATTTGGCGGTGCAGTGATCGTATATGTAGTGATAGCTCGCATCACCGACTGTGATCATCGCCGGGATATTACGCAGATTGACGAGTTGCCGCGCCGGTTCCTGCTGCAGATAGCACGTCACCACATCGGGCTCGTCCGGCTTCTCTTCAACGACTAAGGCAAACTCCGACGGGTCGCTGACCGGTGGATCGTAGGTCATTGGCAGGCCGCTCGGGCCCCAGTTGCGTCGTTCGCGACCGGTAATGTCAATCCGGTTGACGTTCTGCATCGGCGGGCCGTCCGGCTCGAGGCCGACGATGCCTTTGACGAGGTTGGGGCGTGCGTCGGCGATCGGCCAGACGATGCCGCCACCCTGTGAGTGCGCGATCAGGATCACGGGGCTGCCGATGCGATCCAACAGTGCAATATACGCGTCGCGGATGAGCTCTGCGCTGCCGCCGGCAAACTCGACCTGCGTTTTGAAAAACGCATCGAAGGTTGGGTCGCCCATCATGCCTTCGCCCGGCCATTGCGAGACACGGTCGTGGCGAGGCCATTTGCCGAACTCGTTGCCATTCGTGTAGGCCGCCGTGTCGCTGCAACAGATTCTCTCGGCGGAGCGAAGTTGTAGATTGCCGTCGACCTCGGGCACGTATATCGATCGGCCGCGCGCAGGAAAGTCTGGCATGTAGACGGTATAGCCCTGCTCGAGGAGATAGTAGGCCCATCCCGGTCGGCCGTCCGGGGTTTGCTGCCAGTACATGCCGGTCTGACCCGCACCGTGCAGGAACACGATCGGGTAGGGCTGACGACTCTCCTTGGGCTCCCAGATATCGACGTACATCGAGCCCTGCATGTAATGCTCGCCGTCCTTTTCGACATAGCGGCCACCGACGTGGACGAAGCCCTGTCGGCCAATATGCTCCGTTGAAAATAATGGGATTGTGCTCGTGGGCGTCCCCGTAGCGGAGCGCTGCGCCAGCGCATTCGTGGCTGAGAGATTCGCCGCAATGCAGAGCAGTGTCGACAGCATCGTCATCGTTTGCGCATTCATGGGCAGAGCATCTCCTACGGATTTGTTTGGCTTCGAAGCAGTTTCGCAGAGCGCGACGGTGACGTGCATTCAAGGACGTCTGTTGCCGGTGGCTTGCGTCGTTGCGGCTGAGAATAGCATACGGTCGAGCGGCGTAGCCTTCGCGGATGGTCGCGCATTCTCCGCCAAGTTTCGTCCGCGGATCGACATAAGCACTACCACGAGCGCAGGGTTTGGGGCGGCCCGCACGCGGTGATTTTCCGCAGCGTGTGGCGCCGCTCGCCAGCTATCGGCGGTAGGCTCGCGATCGGCGCGCTCGATGATAAACTAATGGCGTTGTAGTGGGAGCGACCAGCCAACCCGCCGTCGGGCGAAACCGACACCGGGCGCGCCGGCGCAGAATCTTAAGAGGATTAACATGAGTGTGAGATTATCGAGCTGGCACACCGGCCTCGCCATCGTGCTTACGACACTGGGGCTTGTGGCGCCCAGTATGGCCCACCACGCGAACTCGGCGTACGACCGCGAGCGCACGATCAGCGTGACGGGCGTCGTCACCCGATGGCAGTTCATCAACCCGCATGCCGGGATCTTTCTAAACGTCACGGATGAACAGGGCAATGTGACCGAGTGGTCAGGGGAGTTCCAGAGCATCCAGGATCTGTACCGGACATACAGTTGGAACAAGGATACCTTCAAGGCCGGTGACACGATTACGATTCACGGCAACCCGGACCGGCGGGAGGGCCACACCTCGATGTGGACGAGCCTCGTCGTGATGCCGGACGGCACCGAGGTCGACGTTCGTAACGCGCCGGAATAAGCGCTTCGCCTTGAACGGTTTTTTGGCTCTCAAGCATGGGGGCCCCGAGGAGATTCAGTCGTGCACCTGAAAACAGTCATTCATACGCTGGCCATTTGGCCACTACTCGTCCTCAGTACGGTCGCGGCCGCACAGACGAGCTCGGGACCGACGCCGGACTTGTCTGGTGTCTGGCAGAAATCGAGTCGGGGGCAAGGCCTCATCGAGAATGAGCCGCCGATGTCGGCCTGGGGTCGTGAGCGCTTTGATCTCGCCAAGCCGATCCACGGGCCGCGCACAGCCTCGGCGACGGAGTCGAACGCAGCCGAGCTCACCTGCATGCCGATGGGTATCCCCGCGAGCTATTTTCGCCCCAGGCCGTTTGAGATCGTCCAGCTTCCCGATCGCGCTATCATGCTGTTTGAGGTAGGCAATTTCTGGCGCATCATCTATATGGATGGGCGTGACTTCCCTGAGGTCCCCCTGCACACCTGGAACGGCTACTCGATCGGTCATTACGAGGGTGACACGCTCGTCATCGAGACGCGCCACGTCATCGGTTGGGTGTCCGAGCAGGTGCAACGGTGGCTCGATCGTCTCGGCCACCCGTTCAGCGACGACGTCATGATCACCGAGCGCATTCGCCGCACCGATGCTGACACGCTCGAGAATCAGATCACGATCAACGATCCGGTTGCCTATGAGCGCCCCTGGACGGGCGTCATGACCTATCGTAAACGTGACTTCGAAATTGCCGAATTCATCTGCCAGGAGCTAATGCTGTCGGAGTTGCCGGAGATGCGTCCGGGCCAATAGGGGTTCGGAACAACCGCTTCAGGACGACCTGCCGGTACCTGCAATAAAGTTGAGCTGTCTTAGCTAAGCTATTGATAAGAAAATTTTTTATAGCATTTCTATTCGTCGGCTTCAGTGCCGGCGTGGGCGCGCAGGATCGGGCTGACCGACTACCGCCGCTGGCCGGTATCTGGCAAATCACGGGCGATTCCGATGGCGTCATCGAGGGCGAGCCGCCGATGACCGCGTGGGGCCGCGAGCGCTTCGTGACGTCCAAGCCCATCGCCGGGCCTCGACGAGCGTCGGCCACGGAGGGAAACGCTGCAGAGCTCACCTGCCTTCCGATGGGTTTCCCCGCCACTTACATTCGGCCGCGGCCGTTCGAGCTCGTGCAGTTGCCGGACCGAGTGGTAATGCTGTTCGAAGTCAGCAACTTCTGGCGCATCATTTACACGGACGGCCGCGATTTTCCCGAGGTTCCCCTGCACACCTGGAACGGCTATTCGATCGGCCACTACGAGGGTGACACGCTCGTCATCGAGACGCGCCACATCATCGGCTGGGAATCCGAGCAGGTGCAACGCTGGGTCGATCGATTGGGGCATCCTTTCAGCGATGAGCTCACGCTGATCGAGCGCATTCGGCGCATCGATGCCAATACGCTCGAGAATCAGATAACGATCGACGATCCGATTGCTTACGAACGCCCCTGGACGGGCGTCATGACATTCGAGAAAAGTACCTACGACTTGTCCGAGTTCATCTGCGAAGAGCTCATGCTGTCCGAGCTGCCGGAAGTGCGGCCGGGCCAACAGTGAGATCGGCTCGCTCTGATCGCTGAATTGCGCTGAGAAGAACTGGTTCGGTAGACTCCGGGCCTTTGCAGAAATAGATTTTCGTGCTGACGACCGAGCAGGCCGGCCGCAGGGTCAGGTGGGGGACGTTCTATGACCGGCGAAGCGCAACCCGCGCGCGATCACCGCAAGACGCTGAACACGCTGGCGGGGCCCATCGCGTTCCTCGTCATGCTCGCGCTGCCGATCGAGTCGATGAGCTACGAGATCCGTTGCAGCATCGGACTGTTGATCTGGATGGCCTGGTGGTGGATCACGCGCCCGGTGCATCTGGCCGTAACCGGCTTTCTGCCGCTGGCCACGGTTTCACTGTTTGACTTCGCGCCGCTCGGGCGGATTCTGCCAGCCTATGCGGCTGACCTGATCATACTGCTGCTGGCGGCCAACGTGCTGACGACCTGCTGGACCCGCTGGGGCCTGGATCGGCGCATCGCGCTTGCGTCGCTGATCGGCGTCGGCACCGACACGACACGCCAGATCCTTGCCTGGTTTCTGATCGGCATGGTCCTGAGTGCGTTTCTGCCCAACACCATCGTTGCTGCGACGATGATTCCGATCGTCGTCGCGATGCTGCGCTTCATCGGCATCGAGGACCTCTGGGAAAGCAATCTCGGCACCGCGCTCGTCATCGCGGTGGCCTGGGGCACGAGCGCGGGCGGCGCGACAACCCCGCTCGGCGGCGCCCCGAATTTGCTGACTGTCGAGTACATCCAAGAGATGGTTACGGGCGAGGAGTTCCTGTTCACGACCTGGGTGGTTCGATTCCTGCCGCTGAGTCTCGCCGTCATGCTTGTGACGTTCCTGTACGTTCGATTCGCGTTTAAGCCTGAAATCACCAAGGTCGAGGGCACGCGCGGATTTTTCGTCGGCGAGCTGAAGGCGCTTGGCCCGATGAGCGCCCAGGAGAAGTGGGGCTTCGCGTTGTTCGGTGTGGCATCGTTGCTGGCCTTCACGCGGCCGCTGTACTCGGATTGGCTGCCGGCCTTCAGCCCCGCGTATGCATTTCTGGCATGTGCATTGGTCTGTTTCGTGATCCGTCCGGGGGGCGAGCATCTAATGACCTGGGAATACGCCCAGGGCAAAATGATGTGGGGCCTGTTTTATCTCTTCGCAGGCGGCACGGCGCTGGGCCGCGTCCTCAGCGAAACCGGCACGGCCCAGTACATTGCGAACAGCCTGCTGCCGTATGCGAGCGGCGGTGGCCTGGTGGCCGTCGTGGTATTCGCGGTTCTGACTACGATCCTGACGCAGATTACGAACAACACCGCGGCGATCGCCATCATCGTGCCGATTACGATCACCACGTTTCAGAGTCTCGACCTGAACCCGCTGCCGTTCGTCTATATCGTGACGACGATCGGCAACTGCGGCTTCATGATGCCAACCTCGGCCGGCGGACCGGCCGTGGCTGCGGGCTACGGCATCAACCTCAAGACGATGGCCATCAAAGGATTCTGGGCGTGCCTCTTGTCGACGACCGCGGTCGTCATCGTGGGATACGCGCTCGCGCTCTTCTGGCCGGCCTTCAGCACGGCCTGACGAGCGTTCGGTCCCTTTACGCCAGAATTACTCGACGAACAGGAAGCGCTGCACGCGCTCGCCCGCCTGCACCTCACCCGTGTAGAGATTGCCGTGGGAGTCGACGTCGAGCATGTGCAGCCCATGGAACTGGCCGCCGTTGTTACCTGGGCTGCCGACCCGGCCGACTTCCGTGCCGTCTTCGCGATTCAGGATATGAATCGTATTGTTTTGAATATCGGGCACGAGCAGATAGCGCTGCTCGGGGTCGGCGGAAAATGCGATCCCGCCGGCGGAGCCTCTCTGCAGCGTGTACGTGGCGAGAAAGAACTCTTTGATGAACCCGCCCTGCTTGCTCAGCACCTGGATGCGGTTGCCGCGGCGGTCGGCGACATAGACCAGGCCGTCGTTGGATAGATCCAGCGTGACGTGGCCGAAGAAGTCCTCGCCAGCAGGGGACTCGGGGTCGTATTGCGCGGACGTGTCCATGCTGATCTCGTTGAGCGGCTTGCCGTAGGCGCCCCAGCCGCGCTTGAATTCCAGCGTATCCATGTCGTAGACCAGCACGCGGCCGTTCAGATAGTTGTCTACGACGTAGACCTCTCGCGCTTCTTCGTCGGCGCGGATCTCCTCGAGGCCGCCGACGATGACTTCGGTATCTGCTGGGTACTTGCCTTCGGGTGGGCGCTCCTCGGGAATGCGACCGATTTCGGCGATGAGCTCGCCCTTGCTCGTATACTTGCGGACCGTGCTCTGGCCGATCCAGACATTGCCGGCGAGGTCGACCATCATGCCGTGACCCTGCTCGGTTTCCCAGGACTCGATGACGTTGCCTTCCTGATCGAATGCAATGATCGCCGGTGGGGCGATGCAGCATTCCGCCAACGGCGGGTCGACTGCAGCGTAGTTCTCGGTGTTGTCGAGATTGTTCGGCCGGTTCAGGACCCAGATGTTGTCGTTATGATCAACGTAGAGGCCGGTGACGCCTTGCATCCACCATTTGTTCGGCAACGGCAGCTTCGGCCAATCTGGGTCGAAGCGATAAACTGGCTGTGCGTTTGCGGCTGCTGGCCCCAGGAGTGGCAGCAGGCCAACGGCGATTAACACTAACATTCTGATTTTCATTCTATTTCCCTTCACGCGTGCGTGACTTATCGGACGAGTCTAGAGATCCGCTTCTGCGCCTGTCAATTGACCGGACCCACCTGACTCTGCAAGGCCGTCGCGGGCTGCGGGCTGCGGGCTGCGGGCTGCGCTGGGGATCACAGGGCAGATTCATATACAATACGCGCTGGCTTCAAGCGTCCGGCGTATCTAACGATGCACCAATCGGCGCCGCGCGCGGCCGGTTCTTGAGGGCCGCCGCCAGAGGGCCTACCGATGTCGATATTTCCGTGACGGGCCGCTGCACGCCCGCTGGATTTGGGCATCGGACCACGCAGATTCAGTTGCAACGAAAAAGATAGGAGTGGATAGTCAGTGAGCATTCCCCAATTGTTGGTTCATGACAAAGGCGACAACGTCGGTGTCGTGGTTGTCGAGGGCGTGAAAGCCGGTGACGAACTCTTCTGTGTCGTCACGGAAGACAACAGCGACTTCAAGATTGTCACCAAGCACGATGTGCCGATCGGCCACAAGATCGCGTTGAGCGATCTTGCCGAGGGTGACACCGTCATCAAGTACGGCGAGGACATCGGCCGCATGGTCGCATCCGCGAAGAAGGGCGAGCACGTCCATACCCAAAACCTGAAGACCAAGCGCTGGTAGCCGCAAGGAGCACATCAGATGTCTAAGAAAACCACCTTCTGGGGCTATCGTCGCGAGAACGGCCGCGTGGGCGTACGCAACTACGTCGCGATTCTGCCGGTCGACGATATCTCCAACGCGGCCTGCGAGGCCGTCGCCAACAATATTCAGGGCACGATCGCGCTGCCGCACGCCTACGGCAGGCTGCAGTTCGGCGAGGATCTCGAGCTGCACTTCCGCACGATCATCGGCACGGGCTGTAATCCGAATGTCGCCGCCTGCATCGTCATCGGCATCGAGCCGGGCTGGACGCAGCAGGTCGTCGACGGCATCGCCGCGACCGGCAAGCCAGTCGCCGGGTTCTCGATCGAGCAGCATGGCGATATCGCCACGATCGCGGCGGCATCCTATAAGGCCAAGGAATTCGTCCACGCGACCTCGGGCAAGCTGCGCGAGGAATGCGATATCGGTGAGCTCTGGGTTGCGGCCAAGTGCGGCGAGTCCGATACCACGACGGGCCTGGCTTCGTGTCCGGCGGTGGGCAATATGTACGACAAGTGGATCCCGCATGGGATCTATGGCTGCTTCGGCGAGACCACGGAAATCACCGGTGCTGAGCACCTCTGCAAGGCACGCGCCATCAGCCCCGAGATCGGCGAGAAATTCATGCGTACCTGGCAGGCGTATCAGGACGATGTCGTCGAGGCGCACAAAACCTCCGACTTGTCGGATAGCCAGCCTACCAAAGGCAATATTCTCGGCGGCCTGACGACGATCGAGGAGAAGGCGCTCGGTAATCTACAGAAGATCGGCAAAGAGGTTCGCTACATCGACGTGCTCAAGCCCGCCGAGGCGCCGGCACAGGGTCCGGGGCTTTATTTCATGGATACCTCATCGGCCGCTGCGGAGTGCAACACCTTGCAGGCTGCCGCGGGCTACGTCGTGCATTGCTTCCCGACCGGCCAGGGCAACATCATCGGCAACCCGATCATGCCCGTGATCAAGATCACGGGTAATCCGCGCACGGTTCGCACGATGGCTGAGCACGTCGACGTCGACGTCTCCGGTGTCGTGCGTAGGGAGATGACGATCAGCGATGCCGGTGATGCGCTGATGGAGTGCATCGTCCAGACGGCCAACGGTCGGCTTACGGCGGCCGAGGCCCTGGGACATCGCGAGTTTGTGATGACTAAGCTCTATCGCAGCGCTTGAACGCGCGCTAGGTTGCCGGCCCGATCTTGAACAGCTCGGACCCGAGCGAGCAGCCCGCTGCTGATGGCGGTGGCCGCAATGCTGCGGCCACGCCGTCAGGCAGCTTCGATTGGGTGCCGTGGCTCATTCCGCTGCTGCTTGCCGGGCTGATCTGGCTCAACAACCCGCTGGCGGCAATTGTCGTCGGGGCAGCTCTGTCCTTGACGATCGACCGGCCGGCGCTTAAGCAGGGCGGTCTCTACGGCAAGCTGGGCTTGCAGACGGCCATCGTGCTCGTCGGCTTCAATCTCGACGCCCAGACCATGTGGCAAGTCAGCCGTGACTATGCGCCGCTGATCGCAATCTATGTGCTTGCGACTTTGGGAGCCGGCTTGGCCCTTGGCCGTGTGCTCAAGGTCGACTCGATTCTCGCTCAATTGATCTCGGCGGGCACGGCGATCTGTGGCGGCACGGCGATCGCCACACTGAGCCCGATCCTCAAGGCCAGAGCGGACCAGATGGCCTTGGCGCTTGCGATCGTGTTTGCGCTGAATATGTTGGCCCTCGTGGTTTTCCCGATCGTCGGCACGGCGCTCGACATGAGCCAGTTTCAATTCGGGCTCTGGTCGGCGCTCGCGGTGCACGATACGAGCTCGGTCGTCGCAACCGCAGCGGTCTACGGTGCGGAAGCCGCGGCCGTTGCCGCGACGCTCAAGCTAGGCCGCACGCTGTGGCTCATACCGTTTGCACTGGCCTTCAGCATGACCGCGGGTACCAAGGGCGCCAAAATCCGCCTGCCGGCGTTCATCCTCTTCTTTATCCTGGCTTCGATCATAGGCTCGTTGGCGCGCGTGCAGCTCGGCGCGCCCGACAGTCTGTTCAACGTTGCCCAACTCGTGTCCAAGGCCTTGATCGTGTTGGCATTGTTCTTCATCGGGCTGGAGTGCACGCGCGCAAGCATGCGCCAACTCCGTGGCAGCGTGGTCTGGCTGGCCCTGATTCTCTGGGGCTGCGTCGTGCCGCTGACCTTGTTGGTGGCCCTGCGCTTGGGTTGAGCGAATCCCGCCCCGGGCTGGCTGCGCGCAGGTGGGTTATATCAATAGGAGCAAATATTACTTCCGGGTCTAAGCGGGCGCGGCATACTGGCCTCCCGACGAGGAGAAGCCGATGTTCCGTCGCCTGCCACAACTGGATGTCCAGAGTATTGCCGCGCTGACGCTGTTCGCGGTCTATGTCGCGGCGGTGTTTCTGCTCTAACGCCCCGCGCGTGTTGCTGCAACGCGGCAGCGAATCACAGTAAAGTTTCACTACCCGGCCGCTGCGCCGATTTACATCGGTCCGCGATTGCGTTCTGATACGGTCAGTCGACGAAGAATCGTCCAGGGGAAAACAATGCGTGTGAGACTTGACCCGCGAGGGGTAGTGGCTGGGCTCGTGCTCGGCCTGTACGTGACAATGGCCGCGGCCGACCCGATCCCGCCCGGCGCCCGCAGCGACAACGTCGAGGTCGTGGGCTATACGGATGCCGCTGGTGCATCACCATTCAAGATGGCGCTGTTACAGGACGGCGACCGCTGGCTCATGTATACGTCGAACTTCTTCCATCGCGGTTGGAGCATCTTCGATGTGACCGATCCGACGGACATTCGCATGCTCAAGTTCATCGAGGGTCCGGCCAATACCTCGACATGGCAGGTGGATATCGCCGACGGGCTCATGATCACCTCGCTCGATGCGCTATCGCGCGGTTGGGGTGGCGATCCCGACCAGCCGCACGCGCCGGAGGCGGTGTTGATTTGGAGTCTCGAGGATCCGCTCAATCCGCGCCAGGTCGGCGGCTTTACGACAGGCGGCGGCACGCACCGCAACGGCTATCAGGGCGGACGCTACATGCATCTGGCGTCCGGCCTGCCGGGTTATCGCGGCGATGTTTATCAGATCGTCGACATCAGCGATCCGGCGCATCCGGTCGAGGCCGGCCGGTTCGCGACGGCGGGGCTCAAGGAAACCGACTCCGAGCCCTACGATCAGGCGCGCATTCACGGGCCGGCGCAGATTCGCGGCAATCTCGCGTACCTGCCGTATGGCGGTGCGGGATTCATCATCGCCGATGTCTCCGACCCGGCGAACGTCAAGGAGATCGGCCGGCTCGACTTCGGCCCGCTGTTTGGTCCGACGCACCTGTCAGTGCATTCGTCCCTGCCGTATCTCGAGCGCAATCTCGCCATCGTCAACAGTGAGGCGATCGCCGAGCAGTGCGATGAAGCGTTGAACTTCGCCGGACTCGTGGACATTTCGGATCCGGCGCAGCCGCAGCTGGTGGCGAACTTCCCGCTGCCGCAGCCGCCCGCAGGCGAGCCGGCGGACTACTTTTGCTCGCGCGGCGGCCGCTTTGGGCCGCACAACCAGAACGAGCTGCAGCACAATCCGCTCGTAAAGCAGCAGGATGACCTCGTCTACCTGACCTACTTCAATGGCGGGCTGCGTATCTACGACATCTCCACGCCACGCAATCCGCAGGAGATCGGCTGGTTCCTGCCGCCGGATCCGACCGTGCGGCGCGGGCCCTTGCCGCGGACTGCTCTGGTGGCGCAGAGCGAGGATGTGCTGGTAGATACGCGTGGCAATATCTTCGTGAGCCACAAGAACCAGGGCATCTGGGCGTTGCGTTACGCGGGCCCCGAGTGACGTCGGGTAGGTAGAGCGCCGGGGCGACGGCCGATTCTCAACGCCGAGACCAAGGTCATCCCTGCGCACGGCGGGTTGGGCCGCACCCGCCGATCTGCGCATGTCCCTCGGCGCGCTGAACCCTGCTAAACAGCGAATCCAGTCCGCGATCGATCGGGGCTCTCGGAGGACCAGGCCGTCGCCGCAGATCTCATGGCGGCGGACAAGGCCGACTGGGATCGGGGGTTCATGAGCCCCGAGAACTTCGTAAGGCTGTCCTACCAGAGCCTGGCTCGCTGAGCGCGAATCGAGGATCCCCGAGGCTACCCAGCTGCCCATCGTTGCGCGGATGCTCCCGCGCGACGCTGTCCCCGGCTGCCGACCGCGCGGTCGAAATTCCCCCCGGGCTAGCTGTCTGCCCCTGGGTTGCCTGGGTGCTTCGCCAACCGGACCGTCGAGGCCAAAGCACCGTCGCGGTGTGGTTTGCAGGCCTTCGCATGCGGCAACGGGTAGGCCGGCCGGGTGGTGCACGCCCAATCTGTAGCAAAATAGCAACTTGACGGCCCTTTATATTAGTAGCATAAGAGCACCTGCCAAAATAGTGTATGGTTTTACCTACTTAATTTTGGCATTGTGGTAAAAAACCATATGTACTTGAGTTGTACAGTTTTTCTGCAACAGTAGCTCAACGTCAATCACTTTCAGCGAGAGGTAGAGTTCATGAAACACAAACGCTATGGCAGAGCGGCGCTGATCGCGGCCGCATCGGCCGGCAGCGCATTCATGCTCGGGTCTGGCGGGGCGCAAGCTCAGCAGACTCAGGCACAGATGCTGCTTGAAGAGGTGGTCGTGACGGCCCGGCGGCGCGAAGAGAGTCTGCAAGACCTTCCGCTGTCGATCTCGGCATTCAACCAGGCCCAGATGGAGGCCCAGGGACTAACGAGCATCGAGGACGTCAGTGACTTCGTACCCAACGTCACGCTGACGCAGTCCGATCGCGCCAACAACACGCGCATCGTGATCCGCGGCATCGGCGGCGGTGCGCCGGACCCGGTTGAGGTGTTTGGCAGCGGCATGTACATCGATGGCCACTACATCCCGAACTCCCTCGGCGGCTACATGAGCACGATGGAAATCGAGCGCGTCGAAGTGCTGCGTGGCCCGCAGGGCACGTTGTTCGGTAAGAACGTCACGGGCGGTGCAGTCAACATTATATCGACCAAGCCGCAGCCTGAGTTCGACTCGAAGGTGACCGTGCGTCTGGCTGAGGACGGTGACGAGAATATCCGCGGTATGCTCAACTTCCCGATCACCGATACGGTGTTTGCGCGTGTGGGCGCGGCCTCGGAGCAGTTCGACGGCTACTACTACAACCGTCACTTGAACGTGGACGTTGGCGGCAGGGACGCAACGGTCCTCAACGGCGCGATCCGATGGGAGCCGAACGACCAGTGGACCTTGGACGTGAATACGTTCCTGATTAAGCGTCGTGACGGCAATGCTGGCATCCAGTGTAGCGACCTCGGCTTGCCGGAGGGCAATGCGCCGAACTGGGGCGGAGCGAGCACCGAGTACCCGAACGGCCGGCCGAACAATCTCTATCCCGGCGCGGATGTTGATTACCATGCGGCGTGTAACGGCGACCGCGCGATCAGCCCCTTCACCAACTCGCAGAACAAGATCACGTTCTCGGACATCGATCAGCAGTCCTTGTTTGGGACGGCGCAGTGGGATTCTGACGGTGCCGTCGGTAGTCTCGATGCGTTGACGGTCAAGATGACCGGCTCATATCGTAACAACGAGTACAAGTACGTCCAGGATCGTGACGCGAGCTTCCTGAATATCGATGCGATCGGTACTTTCGGTGGGCTGAACGGCATCAACCAGGACAACTATACGCGCGGTTTCGAGTTCCTCGTCGAGGCACAGGCGAATGATCGCTTGGAGTTCACGGCCGGCGTCAACTACTTCTATGAGGAAGCCAAGAACGGTGACGGCAACTGCCGTAACTCTTGGGTCAGCGATCCGAGTAATATTGCAGTGCTGGTCGATGACAACGGTGCGCCGATTCTTGACGGCGACGGCGCTCTGCAGCCGGTCAATCCAGGTCGGTTCGTAGACTGCCCGTCCGTATCGGGACTGTTCTTCGAGATCGTTCCGGAGCCCAGAGTTGGTGGACCGACGCGCTCCTTCATGAACACGGAGTACGTCGAGAACGAGTCGCTGGGTGTGTTCGGTCATATGACCTACACGCTGAACGACAACTGGACCCTCGATGCGGGTCTGCGCTGGACGCAGGACGACCGCAGCTTCTGGAACCAGGAGTTCTCGGGCCTTTCACCCCTCGGCAGTTCGAATACCGAGTGTAATCCTGGGCCAACCGTTCCGGGTGTGCAGACGCTGGGTGATCCGAGCACGACGGGTTCGACGGACCTGTGCCGAAACTTCGGCTTGACGGCTGACTTCACCAATACCGTTGGCGAAGGCTTGTTCAATGCAGGCTCGAAGAAATTCGATGCGGTAACGCCGATGGTCAGCCTGACGCGCAATCTTGCATCGGGCGACCTGATCGAGGAAGGCATGGTGTACTTCTTGTACTCCGAGGGCTTCCTGACCGGTGGCTTCAACGTCGAGCTCAACGCGAACTTGCCCTCGGCCGGATCCCTGCAGACCTTCGAGCCTGAAGAGGTCAAGAACTACGAGGTGGGCTTTAAGGGTACGATGGCGGATGGTCGAGTGCGCCTCAATGCTGATGTGTTCTTTATGGACTACACCAACAAGCAGGCCGGCGTCGAAATTCCGAACCCGAACGGCCTGTACGGCATTGACGATCCGCTGGGTATCAGCCAGAACGTCGGTAATGTCGACATCTCCGGTATCGAGCTCGAGCTGCGGGCGACCCCGTGGGACGGCGGCTTCGTCTCCGTGGACTTTGGTTATCTAGACCAGGAATACGGCGACTATAGCTATCGCAATCCGACGGCCGATTCGGTGCTCGACCCCGGTGCCTGCGGCGACGGTGTGGCTGTTGGCGATATCTGCGACCTGTCTGACCTGACGATCGTCGATCTGACGGCCGACTGGACGCTCAATATCGGTATCGAGCATCAGTTCAATCTGTCGAACGGTGGCACTCTGACGCCGCGCTTGAATATGTACACGTCCGATGACATCGAGTATCAAGCACGTCGAACGAGTGACGCGCCGACCCCGTGTACTCAGGACGCCTACACCAAGCTCGGTGCACGGCTAACCTACGAGCCCCCGAGTGCGAACTGGCGTGCGACGGTTTTTGGCGAGAACATCACCGACGAGACGATTTTCGAATCGTGCGGTGATAGCCGTGGTATCTGGCGCTATCGTTATGAGCGTCCGGCCTACTACGGTATCGAGTTCTCCGCGAGCTTTGGTAACAACTAAGGTTGAGTCTTCGTTACCCGTTACCGGGTAACGGAACCCGATCAGCGACTGGCGGCACCTCTTCGGAGGTGCCGCTTTTTTTGAGGATAGGTTTTGCGTGCTCTTTGGTGTCGGCGGCGTCCGGCAGCGGAGTCTCCGTTCTAACGAAAGCTCGTCGATACCCTTAGCGTCTGTCCGCCGATGCCTTCGTAAATGGTCTCGTAGCCGATCGGCTCGCGTACCGCAATCGGTGGCATGTAAGAGCCCGAGCTTATCAGGTCGCCAGGCTCGAGGCGCTCGCCCCGGCGCTTGAGCTCCTCGATGACGACGAGCACGCCATTCAGCGGGTTCTCACCGAGGTAGGCGCCGGGCTGCTCTGCAAGCACGTTGCCGTTGCTGTCCCGGAACGTCACGGTCATGGTCTCGAGACTATCGATAAACGCCGGATCGGCTGATGCTTTGATGCTCTCGCCGATGACGCCCCAGCGCGCCATGAGGTTGGAGGCCTGCATCATGTACGGATTCGGTGGGCTGTTCACGAATGTCGGCGCTAAAGTCTCGATGAATGCGTAAATGCGGTCGATGTAACGGGCGGCTTCCTCGATCGTCGTCGCCTCGTTAATACGCGCGTCGGCGACGCTGACGAGAAAATCAGGTTCGGTGATGATGAGCTCGGCCGATTCGAGCGACACGATCTCGCCGTTTGCGAGGAACATGCCGACGTGCATCATGCCGACCATGGGGCGGTCCACGCCCGGCAGGGCGGCATTGACCGGGTCGAGGCCGACCACTTTGTAGGCGGCGCGCGGAGACATCGCGTCGAACTCATGGACCACGGCGTCGCGCATCTGGCGACCGATCTCCATGTCCGAGATGAGTCTCGCATAACAGTCGGCGTTCGAGATCATGCGCCGCTGCTTCCAGGCGGTCATCACCTCCGCGGCCCAGCCCTCTAGCGAGCAGTCCATTAGCTGCTGGGCGGAGGCGGACTTCAGGCCAAGCGCGAGGAGAGCCGAGAGAATCAAAGTGGCCGCCGCAGCGGGGCCGAGGTGTCGCGAGCATGGTGTCACGATGAGTCTCCTAAGTTTCGGTGCCGGTAGCTGGGTAGCGAACGCCGACGAGTATATCGCTGCAGCGAGGGGGTCGCGTCAGCTCTCAGGTTTCGATCTTAACTAAGACGACGTGCCGCTCGGTACCGCGCTTGGAGCGAGCCCGATCGAGGCGGTCAGGCCCGCAAGCGGGCACTTCCAGTGTTCGAACGTTAGTCTAGTTCGGCAGCTTGTAATGGGTGATCCGTGCCTTTTGTTGGCCCAAAGAGACAGTTCGCCGCGGCTACGTGGCTGCCCGTCACGAGACGGTTGACCGTGCGGCCCCGCGGTCAGCGCTTCTGTACTTATGACCAAGTTTTTTTGAT
>JAHEEM010000253.1 GCA_024640695.1 Rhodospirillaceae bacterium
TTGGACCTGGAACAGCCGCGCTTTTCCCGGCATCTCGCCGCTCATTGCTCGTCTCGGTGACCGCATCCGTATTCGCATCGGCAATCTAACGATGACCAACCACCCGATTCATCTGCATGGACATTCCTTCGAGGTCACGGGCACCGACGGCGGCTGGGTGCCCGAGAGCGCGCGCTGGCCGGAGGTCACGATCGATCTCGGCGTTGGACAGATGCGCGATATCGAGTTCGTGGCAGACGCGCCGGGGGATTGGGCATTCCACTGCCACAAGACGCATCATACGATGAACGCCATGGGTCACGAAGTCCCAACCTATATCGGTGTCGATTTCGAGGAAGCGGCGCAGAAGCTGCGCCGGCTCATCCCGCAGTACATGGTCATGGGCGATCGCGGAGGCGCTCACATGGCCGCGATGCAGATGCAACTTCCGGAAAATACCTTACCGATGATGACCGGCCGAGGCCCCTATGGGCCAATCGGAATGGGCGGAATGTTCACGGTGTTCAAGGTGCGCGAGGACCAGGCGCGAGGCGATTACGACGATCCGGGCTGGTACACGCCCCCGCCCGGCACGATGGCCTACCGCAGCGAGACCTGAGAAGCGCCGATCCCTTGTCGGTGTCCGCAAGTAGCTCGGGCTAGGCAGGGCGCAACTCCTGACTCGGGCCGCTCCTTCGAAGTAACTAGCAACCGCTGGCCGCTATGCCGACCGGCTCGACAGTCGGGGTTGCCGAGAGTGCTGCGACAGCCACTCCGGTGCAGCTGCCCAAGGTCAGCATGGGCGCTGAAGCGGCGGCAACGGCGGGTGTATCCTCCAGCAGGGATTCCGAGCCGGACTCGCCCACTTTCGCCACAAGCCGTTCGGCTGCCATCGCTGCGACCTGCTGGAACGTGACCGGCTTCTCCTTCACGCCTTCCTCGGCGAAAGTGAGCTCCTCGTTGCCTTGCCATACGATGCCGCCGGTTTCGGAATCCCAGATCTCCAGGTGCACGCGTATGCTTGCGGTTCTCGTGTCCAGGAATCGGATGCCTAGAACTTTAGCTCGCCCAGCTGTTTCTTGGCGGAAGTTGCCGAGGTTGAGCTTCGCGAGATAGCGTACATCGGCAGCGTCGCCGATCTGGCTCAGAATGTCTCGGTCGAGAATTCCCGTTCGGTCATATTCGACGAACATGTTCGAATAGGTTTTGGCAAGGCCGGCCTGGTTGACGGCGGATAACAATGCTGGCAGGGCGACGATATGTGCGTCTACGACATCCCGGTCAAGGATCTCGCCGAGGGCGTCGGCGAGAGCCTGACGATCGGATTCCTGGCCGGTCGGTGCGCTTGGTGTGAGAATGCCGATGCCTTCCCGGCCCAAGAACACGGTGTCGTCAACGAGCTGCCTGTATTGCAGGTCGGCATTCACCTGACTCGTTACGGAACAGCCGCCAGCTACCAGGGCAAACAACGCCATTCCAGCGGAAAATAACTTTGTCGACATCAGCTTCTCCGTATTTCGCGCCTGATAATAATTATCGTGGGCTATGGTCAGCCGCTATGCCTGCCGTGGTGGGTCGCAAGGGTGATATCCACGGCTTGAGACACGCGGTGAACCTCGGTTCTAAGGTCTTAGACGGACCGGCGCGGATTAATCATTCGGCCCGCGGTCGGCCCTCCGAGAGGTAGTGAGCGCCGCAAAAACTGGGCGATAAGGCTCGCGGGCCGGCGCCCGGCCTGCTCGCTCAGGATTCGGGGTTCGCTGTCCCCGGGGGCTGGCTACGATCCGCCTCTGCGGCGCTGCCTAGCCCTGCGAGAGAGCATATTCAGCCCCTCGACGATCGCCGAGAACATCATCGCCGCATAGATATAGCCTCGCGGTACGTGGGCGCCAAAGCCTTCGGCGATCAGCGTCGTGCCGATCAGCAGCAGGAAAGCCAACGCCAGCATCACGATCGTCGGGTTGTCGTTGATGAAGTTGGCAAGCGGCGTGGCCGCAAGCAGCATCAGCGAGACGGCGATGATAACCGCGACAACCATGATCGGCACGTGATCGGTCATGCCGACGGCCGTGATGATGCTGTCGATTGAGAAGACGAGATCGAGAAGCAGGATCTGACCGATTGCCGCCGTGACTCCGAGCGAGACTTTGCCGGAGTCGAACAGGTCCGGATTCGGGTCCGGGTCGACGTTGTGATGAATCTCCGTGGTGGATTTCCAGACCAGAAACAGGCCGCCCGCAATCATAATTAGATCGCGCCACGAGAAGCCCTGTCCGAAGAGCTCAAATACCGGTGCCGTCAGGCGAACGATAAAAGCAATCGTGCCGAGCAGAATGAGCCGCAGCAACAAAGCCGCGCTGATCCCGATACGCCGCGTGCGTTCACGCTGTTCTGCAGGCAGCTTGTTCGTGAGAATCGATATGAAGATCAGGTTGTCGATGCCGAGCACGACTTCCATGACGATCAGAACACACAGTGCCGCCCAGGCGTTGGGATCTAAGACCAGGGAGACAAGGTATTCGGTCATCGTCGGTATTTCCTGTCTGAAGCAACGGGGTAATGTAAGCATTCACATACACCGCCTCTATGGCAAGCCGGCCTCGCTGCGATGACGGCTTGTGCGGCGATCACTTATGCCCCTCGACTTGCAGCTGCAACAGAAACGAGTCGTCCGTGCGATCGATCAGACCCGCCAGCTTTGCTGGTCTTCTCCAGCGAGGACGCAGTTGATTTGTAGCCGCGTCGTAGAGCAATTGCCGCGAATTACGTTGCTTGTGAGCCCCAGATAAGTGCTGCCCAACTCGGTCGATGCCGATGCAAGCCGGCTCGCGCGATTCGTACGGGGGCAGAATGCGTGCCATGACGGGCGGCCGGCGATTTTCCCGGATCGGGCGTCGCCGGATTCCAAGGGCGAGGGCTGGCAAAATCCAACGCGAAATGAACAAGCGCGAGTCAGAATGAGGCGCTTTCGATCGCCCGATTTGCCAAGCGGCCAAGGCGTACAGTATCGTCGGCGCTCCACGAGCAGCAAGCTCAAATCATCTCCACTGTGGGTTTTTGTGACACTCGAACGCGGCGGGCTATTTTTAGACTATGACCCGGGCGGGTTCTTCTGCGAAATGTTCGGTAGCGCCGACCAGCCCGCGCATCATAACGAGGAGATCCGCGCGCGCCTCTCGCGGATGAAGCCGTCAGGTCTGCGTCGACGGGCGCGCGCGACCGATCGCGAGCTTTTCAATCTCGGCATCACGTTCACAGTTTACTCGGATAAGAACGCGATCGACCGCGTGCTGCCGTTCGATGTCATTCCGCGGGTTATCTCTCCGGAGGACTGGCGACACATAGATACAGGCTGCCAGCAGCGCGTCGCGGCGATCAACCAGTTCCTGCATGACGTCTACCATGAGCAACGCATCCTCAAGGAAGGCGTTATACCTGCGGAGCTCGTCGTTGGTAATTCCAACTATCGGCCCGAAATGGTCGGGCACGATCTGCCCTTCAAGACCTATGTCAGCATCTGCGGCATCGATCTCGTCCGCGATGGCAAGGGCGTGTTTCGGGTGCTCGAGGACAACGCGCGTACGCCGTCTGGTGTATCGTACGTCGTCGAGAATCGCAATCTCATGCTGCGCGCGTTTCCCGATCTCGCCAATGGGATCGGTCTGCGCCCCGTCGGCAACTACGGCATGAAGCTGCGCGACGCGCTCGCCGAGATCGCGCCGAGCGGGATCGATGATCCCAATATCGTGCTGCTGTCGCCCGGCGTGTTCAACTCGGCTTACTTCGAGCATGTATTCCTCGCGCGTGAGATGGGTGTGCCGCTCGTCGAGGGCCGGGATCTAATCATAGATAACGGCCGGGTGCAGATGAAGACTACCGGTGGCCTCGCACGCGTAGATGTGATCTACAGGCGCATCGACGACAATTTCCTCGATCCGGCGCAGTTCAATCCCGAGAGCATGCTCGGTGTGCGAGGGCTGTTCGAGGTCTACCGCGAAGGTAATGTCGTCCTCGCGAATGCAGTCGGCACCGGCGTCGCAGACGATAAGGCGCTGTATGCCTACATGCCGCGCATCATCAAGTTTTATCTCGATGAGGATCCTATCCTGCAGAACGTCGAGACGCATCTATGCCGCGAGCCCGAAGGACTGGCGTTCACGCTGGCGCACATGGACGAGCTCGTCGTGAAGCCGGTCGGCGAGTCCGGGGGCTATGGCGTCGTCGTCGGCCCGAGAGCATCGAAGGCTGAACTCGAGGAGTGCCGCAAGCACGTCGAAGCGAAGCCGGAGAATTACATCAGCCAACCCGTCGTAGATTTGTCGGTGTGCCCGACGCTCATCGACCGCACCGTCGAGCCGAGGCACGTCGATCTGAGGCCTTATATCATTACCGGCAAGGACAGCTGGGTCCTGCCGGGCGGCCTGACGCGAGTAGCGTTGCGGCGCGGCTCGTTGGTTGTCAACTCGTCACAAGGCGGCGGAACCAAGGATACTTGGATACTTGAGTAGTCTCCTCGCAAGGTTTGCTGAGAACAGCTTCTGGATGGCGCGCTATGTGGAGCGC
>JAHEEM010000052.1 GCA_024640695.1 Rhodospirillaceae bacterium
GGTCGAACTTAGGAGAGCTAGGATACACACGGGGCCCTGCGTTGTTATGCCAATCCAGCACAACAATATGCGCAAAACCTATGGCGCCTGCGTCAATCCCGGGCCAAGCTGCTGCCCCCCTCCGTCCCAGGGCCCGGCCGCCGAGCGGGCGACAGCGTCGTGCCGGGCTCGCTACCAGGGCAGTGCGTAGCCCTCGGCGTGCCAGAAAGTGCCTGTCTCGGCCAGCGTCAGCCGGTCCATGAGCGCGACGAGCTCGCCCGCTGCCGCTGCCGCCTCCTTGCCGCCCCCGCCTCGGGTCATTCCTGTGCGGACGTAACCCGGATGCAGCAGGAATACGCCGATCTGTCGGTCCTTGAGCTCGTGCGCGAGATTCACGCCGGCCATGTTGACGGCAGCCTTGGACATTCGGTAACCGTAGTGGCCGCCGGAGCTGTTGTCAGCCAACGAGCCCACCCGGCTCGAGACGATTCCGACCTTAGCGCCGGCCCCCAGCAGCGGCAGCAACGCCCGTGTCACGCACAATGGCCCGAGGGCGTTGACGTCGAACTGGCGGCGAATGCTGTCGACCCAAGCCGGCGACTTGAAATCCTCTTCATCGAGAATTGCGGCATTGTTGATGAGCATGTCTAGGCGGTCGGTGCCGAGTCGGCCGGCGAGATCGGCGACGGCTGCCGTGTCACGGACATCAATCCCGGCGACTACGCGCGCGCCGGTGCGCTCCAACTCAGCGGACGTGCGCCGACAGATCCCGATGACCTCGTCGCCGCGTTTCTGGAGTTGATCGACGAGCTCCAGCCCGATGCCTCGGTTAGCGCCCGTGATGGCGATGCGCTGCATAGTCTCGGCGCGCTGCACCAGGACGGCTTAGCGCGACTGCCCACGCCGCATTCTGGGGCGGTCGACGGTGGGCTCCTCGGCCGGTCCGCCCCACTTCTCGCGATGAGCATCCTCGGCATCCCGGCGAATACTGGCGTGGCGGTTACTCAGCAACAGGCTGTCAGGCGAGCAGACGCGCGCGCGAATCAATCCGAGGTCTCGTGCCGCCTCGAATAGGCTCGGGTACCAACGCCGCCAGCCTGGCAATAACTGCTCGACTTGATCTCGCAAAGACACGTCATTATCTCTAGCAACCTGAAACTGGAATCTATACGACCGCCGAAAGAGGCACAACTGCGCGCATCGCAAACTTACAGGCGGCACACGACCGCCTGCTGTTTAATCTACTGAGCTGCGTGGCGACACGCGGCATCCGACTGAACTGATCTATAATGCGGACTAAACACCAAATAGTGAGCGGCCGCAAAGAATGCTGTTCGGAGAGATCATCCGCATCGCCTTCCAATCGATTGCGGCTAACCTGTTCCGCGGTATTCTGACGATGCTCGGCATCATCATTGGCGTCGCAGCAGTCATCACCATGCTCGCTGCCGGCGCCGGCGCGCAGAAGCGAATCGACGATCAGATCTCCGCCCTCGGCGCCAACATTCTTACGCTCACGGCGTCACAGTTCTTCTCGAGGGGGGTCTCGCGGGATCAACAGACGCTGCTCATCGACGACCTAGAGCCTCTCAAGGAGCGCACTCGATATATCGATGCGGTGGTGCCGGAAATCCGCAATCGGGGCCAGATAAAGCTCGGTAACACCAACGCAAATACTCGACTGATAGGAACGACCTACCAGTATCACGAGATGTTCAGCTTTCCACTGGCATTCGGCCGTTTCTTCACGCAAGCGGAGGATCAGCAAAAGCGCCGCGTGGTCGTCATCGGCGCCAGTATTCCGCAGCGCCTCGAGACGACCGCGCAGGAGCTCATCGGCAAGCTGATACAGATCAATTCGCAGACATTCGAGGTCATCGGCATCCTGGCCGAGGTTGGCGATGCAATCGGCGGCAGCCCGGACACATCCGTCTATATACCGCTGTTCACCGCAGAACAGCGCGTGCTCGGGACGAGGGAAGTCGACAACATCAGCCTGCAGATCTCCGACGATGTAAGCCTGGAACGCGCCATGGTCGATATCGAGCGCGTGATGCGCACCGAGCACAAAATCCAGCCAGGCAAGGCCAACGATTTCGCAATCGTAGACCGGCGACAGTTCCTCGCTACGCAGCAGGAGGCGCAACAGACCTTCACCTTGCTGCTCGCTAGCATCGCCGGCGTAAGCCTGGTCGTGGGTGGCATCGGCATCATGAACATCATGCTCGTCAGCGTGACCGAGCGGACGCGTGAAATCGGTATCCGCATGGCGCTGGGTGCGACACGCCTGAACATCCTGCTACAGTTTCTCGTCGAGTCAGTCACGCTATGCCTAATCGGCGGCCTACTCGGCATCGCCACCGGCATCGGCCTTGCGGTGGCCCTTTCGCACTACGCCGGCTGGCAGACGTTCATCGCACCGGAATCGGTCATCATGGCTTTTGCGTTCAGCATCGGCGTCGGCTTGTTCTTTGGCAGCTGGCCAGCGCACCGCGCCTCGAGACTCGATCCGATCGAAGCGCTGCGTTACGAGTAACCCAGCGACGGCCTCACGACGGCCGCCCGGAAGTGTCTCCAGAGCCCAGGAGAATTGCGAGCGGCGCCGTACGCTCCCCGGATTCCAGAGCAATCTTGGCGGTCATGGTCAGCGGCACCGATAACAGCATGCCGATCGGTCCAAACACCCAGCCCCAGAAAACCAGAGACAGAAAGACGACGAGCGTCGAGAGCCCGAGCCCACGCCCCATAACGCGGGGCTCAATCAGCCCGCCGATCGCAACGTTTAAAATCAGGTAACCGACTGCGATGATCGCGGACTGGGCGATATCAAACTGCACCAGCGCCAACGCGATCGGGGGAATCGCCGCGATCAGCGAACCGATTGTCGGAACGTAGTTGAATAGAAAAGCGAGCAGCCCCCAAAGCAATGGGAAGTCCAGCCCAACCGACGCGGTCAATGAGGCCGCCAGAACCCCGGTGACTACACTGATAATCGTCTTGATACCTAGATAGCGCTGAACGCCATGCGTGAAGCGCTTGAAGTAGTCAGGATCGGCATGGGAGCCGGCAAGAACGAGCTGCAGCTTTTGCGGCATCGTCGATGCCTCGAGCAGCAGAAATATGACCGTAAAGATGATCAGAAAAAAGTTCGCGAACAGCGCCTGCAAGCCGGTGAACAAATTTGCGACGAGCTCCATGGGTGACGCGGGCTGTATCTGACCCAGCAACTCGCCGATGCTCAGCTGCTGATCGAAACGGGCCGCAAGACCTGCAAGCTTGATAGTAAGCTGCTGCTCGTAGAACGGCAGGCGCGCGGTGAACTCCGCAATCGAGCCGCCGACGAAAGCGGCAGCGATCGCGAGAATACCGATAATTCCAGCTACGATGATGAACACGGCGATGCCCGCGGGAATGCGCAGCCGCCGCATGCCATTTAGCAGCGGCGTGCAGATAACGGCAAGAAACAGCGCGACGAGAATCGGCACCAATATGCGCTGCGCCGCTTGCATCCCATAGATGAGGACGACGACCGAAGCCGCTGCCAGCAAAGCGGCTGATCCTAAACCTGGTTTTGCCTGTGATTCGATGATGCTCGCTCCAAGAACGTTGAGCCGGAACTGCATCGCTTGAGCACCTGCAGCCCTAAGGACTGCGTTAGCAATCGATGCCGGCCGATTAGCGGCGACGATACGTTGCTCGCTTTACCGCCGTCTCTCGGCAATTGAGCAAGCAGTTTGACATAAATTGCCAGCGTCCTGCGCACTTCTCAAGGCGCACAACACGCCGCTTGCAGAGCGCGGCAATCTGAGACATAGTCAAAGAGCTGATCTTGGTAAACCCGATGAAAGTCGGGGACACAAAGCCACCGGTCTAAGGGATTAAGAATCCTACGACAGCGGGGTTGCCAGCTTTCTCGGCCTAGCCTCCGAAGCCTGCAACCCACTGTGCTTCTCTAGCCAGTGGCAGCTTACTCAACGGAGCGCAGCAACCTATGCAGGCCGCAAAGAACCTGAAGTCGACGCTGACATCCAATAGCGTAGCACCTGCGCAGATCGTGCGGCCCTCGTCGCCAAGCGAGATCGCGGCAGTACTTCGCAATCCGCGAATTTTCCCCAGCCCTGTTCGACCCATGGGTTTTGGCAGCTCGACGACTCGCTGCCTAAGCGCGCCGGGAGGCACGCTCGTGGATCTGTCTGGAATGAATCGGGTCCTGCGGCTGGACAAGGACACGGTCACCGTGCAGCCTGGAATCACAGTCCGCGAGCTCGCCGCAATGCTTGAAGCTGAAGGCCTAGAGCTTTACGGGGGCTTCGATCTCGCTAATAGAAGTGTCGGCGGCGCCGTCTGCGCTGCCGGTCTGGAGGCTACGATCGGGGGCAACCCAAGTCAGTTTGCCGCACATGTCACGAGCCTGAAGGTCGTCGCTCCGGACGGCAAGCGATTTATCGTGAACGAAGCCGACAAGGCATCCCTCCAGCTCATGCGATTGAGCTATGGCCTCCTCGGCATAGTTTACGAAATCACGCTGAAGATTCGCCCCGTGCAGATGTTCACTGTTCAATCCGCGCGCGTCGGCTTCAAGGATTTCGCCAAACTCGCTCCCCGGCTCAGCTTTGCGACCTCGGGAACTAAGCTCTATCTGATGCCATTCAAGGACCGCATTTTCTTAGAGCTCAGGCGCCCGTCGACGGACTGCATTCCCGGGCGCAAGCTGGCCTGGCGTTTCAAGGACTGGGCGTGCTACTCGGCGCTGCCATCGGCCCTGCGCTCGCTCGCCAAGGTCGTGCCGATCCGCCGCGTCCGCTATCCATTGTCCGACACCCTGAGCCAGGCCACGCAATCTCTCATCGGACAGAGCTTCTTGCGCACCGGAAGCAATTCACTCGAGCAGACCGGCCGGTTCAAACACCCAGGCAGCAAGGCAAACTTCAGCAATTGCACGTGGGCGTTTCCGGCCACGAGTTTCGGCAACATCGCTGGCACCTATCGGGATCTATGCCTACAGCATTACGAGCGTACGGGCTTTCGCTGTGATATGCCGGCGATCGTCTTTAGGCTCAACCAGGATCGCAGGGCGCTGCTCGAGCCGGCGTTCGACGGGCCGATGTTCACGATTAGCTCGCTGTCCACGCAGCAGGACGGCTGGGACGATTTCGTGGTCGACTTGGCCGAATTTGCCGCAGCCAACGGCGGCGTACCATTCTTCAATCAGACGCCGGGCGCTACGAGCGAGCTGGCCATCAGTGGCTACGGCAAGCGGCTCGCCGCATTCCGTAAGTCTCGTCGCCGGCTCGACGCAAGCGACCGGCTGCTCAATCATTTCTTCGCAAGCTATATGGGCTAGGAGGAACTCCGCCTCGTGCTTGGGAGCACTCAACGGGCAAGGCCCAGGCTCTCGGCTCGATTATGCGCCCTGCAGAAATCTCTCGGCTGCCGCCTGAATCCCGCCTGAATTGATGGCAGGAACATACTCGGCATCGCGGCTCTTGGACTTGAGCGCCTTTTTCATCATGCCTTCGAGATTCGGGCGCTTATCTGCGGGTGCCTCGCCTGGACCGATACCTCCGCCGAACTCCACGATACAATCCACACCTTTCTCGAGCGCCGTTTCCATGCATGCGTACCAGCGCACGGGATTGAAGAGTTGAAAGAACAGCCGTGAGCGAATTGCCCGAGGCTCGGCGTCGTGCAGCCCTCCCGTGTAGTTCGAAAGCGTCTCGACCTCGAGCGGACCGAACTCGACTTCGTCTAGCACTTCCCTGAAACGGCGCGCCGCTTCGACCATCAAATAAGTGTGAAACGCGCCTTCGGTGCGCAGCCGGACTGCCCGCTTACGCGGATAAAGCGCTGCCATCTCTGCTGCCAGCGCATCGAGATCGAGGTCCTGCCCGGCAATCACGGTCTGTTCGGGCAGGTTGCAGCCGCCGATACCACAGAAGTACTTATCAGCGAGCGCCGTCGCGGTGCTGAGATCCAGCGTAGTCGCGAGCATGCTACCCTCGCCGAACTCGCTCATGAGCTCGCCGCGGCGCTTCACCAGAGCAATTGCATCCTCGACGCGAAGCGCCCCCGCGACAACGAGCGCGCTGTACTCCCCGAGGCTATGCCCCGCCGTCAATGCTGGAACAATCGCACGATCCCCGAGCAGGCTTTGGAGCGCGGCGAGACACGCAAGCTGATGCGTAACCAGTGCCGGCTGCGTATAACGCGTCAGATCGAGCTGCCCATCAGGGTCGTGCAAGCAAAGCTTCGCCATGTCGTAACCGACCGTGTCACTGGACCGCTCGAACACCTCGCGGGCGCTCTCGAACTCCTCGAGCAAATCGCCGCCCATGCCGCGGTATTGGGAGCCCTGACCAGGAAACACGAAAAAGACCTTTCTCTCTATCTCAGACACGGCGGGTTGCTCCGTTTGGTTTTACTTCTATTGCTGATCTGCACAGCTGCAAATTCACCGTTGCCTAGGCAAGTGGCGGAGCGCGGGACGATACGTGAGCGGCGGCCAGAGCTCAACCCGCACGCTGGGCCAAGAACGTCTCCGCGAGCCGCGCCCAGTAGCTCGCCCCAAGCGGCAGAATTGCATCGTTGAAATCGTAACCGGGATTGTGAATCATGCAAGCGCCCTCGCCCGCACCGTTGCCGATGAAAACATAGCATCCCGGGATCTGCTCGAGCATGTAGGCGAAATCCTCCGATCCCATAACCGGTGCCGATGCCGCGTCGACCTTCGCCGAGCCGACGAGCCCGGCAGCCACCTTTGCCGCAAGTTTGGTCGGCTCATCCCAGTTCATGACGGCGGGATACTCGTTGATGAAGTCGATTGCCGCGCTCGCGCCGAGGGATTCGCAGACGCCGTTGACGATCTCGACCAGCCGGCGCCGCAGCAGCTGACGCAGTTCCTTGTCGAAACAGCGAATCGCACCGCTCAGCCGCACCTCGTGCGGAATGATGTTGTGGGCATCGCCACCGTGGATCTTCGTAACACTGACGACAGCGGCATCCAAGGGATTGACGTTGCGGCTGACGATCGTCTGCAGCGCCGTAACGACTTGTGCCGCTGTGCTCACGGGATCAACGCCCTGGTGCGGCAGAGCGCCATGGGCTCCCCGGCCTACGATAGCAATGTCAAAGCAATCCATCGACGCCATCATCGGTCCACTGCGCATTGCGAAGCGCCCGACCTCCAGACCGGGCCAGTTGTGCATCCCGAATACGGCGTCGACAGGAAACTGCTCGAACAGACCTTCGTCTATCATGACTTTCGCGCCGCCAGCGGCTTCCTCAGCGGGCTGAAATATGAACTGAACGGTCCCGGAGAACCGGCCATGCTCGGCGAGATATCGCGCAGCCCCGAGCAACATCGCGGTATGGCCGTCGTGGCCGCACGCATGCATCTTGCCGCTATGGCGAGAGCGGTGCTCGAATGCGTTGGCTTCCTGTATTGGCAACGCGTCCATGTCCGCGCGCAGGCCGATGCTGCGGCCTAGACCCCGATTCAGCGTGGCGACGACTCCAGTTCGAGCAAGACCGCGGTGCACGGACAGCCCCCAGCTCTCGAGCTTCTCAGCGACGAAGTCCGCGGTAAGAACTTCCTCGTAGGCGAGCTCTGGATAGCGGTGTATATGCCGCCGCCAAGCAGTCAGGTCTGCGTGGCCGGTTTCGATCTCGGGTATCACTTGCATATCCGGTCTTTCGCGAAGAATCCAGCGAGTATAGACGCAGGCCATTGAAATCGGCGAGAGCGTGCGTTAGATAGGAGCGGCATGAGCAACCTCACAGAACAGGCGACTGGCGGCTGGCGCGAGGCCAGCAAGCGGCGGGCCTTCCTCACTCACCTTGCCATTAGCGCAGCGATTGTCGGCGCCGTATGCGCACTGATTTTCTTTTTCTGGTATCCGCAGCCCTATTTCGCCATCAAGGGCGCCTGGAACGTGCTCAGAGTCTTGATCGGCGTCGACCTGATCCTGGGACCGCTGCTGACGCTCATTCTTTTCAGACCGGGCAAACCCAGGCTCGCCCTCGACATGGCTATTATCGCGACGATTCAACTTTCGGCGCTGCTGTATGGCACGACCGTGATCTACCAGGAACGCCCTTACTATGCAGTCTTCGCTGTAGACCGCTTCGAGGTGCTCGCGCGACGCGATGTAGAGCCCAACGCTGCAGCCGGCGCACGCTTTACGAGCAAGCCACTTATCGGGCCAATCCTCGCGTTCGCCTCGCGACCATCGGATCCCGCCGAGTTCCAGCGTCTGCTGGAAGAGACGCTGTTCGAAAACAAACCCGATATCGAGCGTCGGCCTGAATACTGGAGCCGCTATGAGGACAGCCGCGACGCCGTGTTAGGCCGGGCAGGGAAGCTGAGCGATCTGGCCGTCCAGCAGCCGGCTGCCGCCGACCGCGTCAGGAGGGCCGCCGACGCGCTGGGCAAAGATTCGTCCGCGCTCGTGTATGTCCCGGTCATCGGTGCGGATCAGCCGCTGACGCTCGTGCTCGATCCCGAGTCAGCGCTGCCCCTGAAGGTACTCAAGATCAACCCGTGGGGCGATCAGACGAGCAGTTCCGATAGCGGCCGATAGCGCTCCTGCCAACCCAAGGCATCGGCGACCGCCGCACAGGTCAGATGCCCGGCGTAGGTGTTAACCCCATGTCCGAGGCCGCGATCATCGCTGAACGCTGCGGTACCGCCGGTGGCGATGCACTGGACGTAAGGCAGCGTCGCGTCAGTGAGGGCAAAAGTCGACGTGCGCGGATACGCGCCGGGCATATTGGTGACGCAGTAGTGGATCACGCCGTGCTCGACGAACGTCGGCTTGGAGTGCGAGGTCGGACGAGAGGTCTCGACGCAACCGCCCTGATCGATGCTGACATCAACGATCACGGAACCCTGTGGCATCGTCCTGACCATAGCCTCCGTTATCAGATGCGGCGCGCGCGCGCCTTCGACAAGCACAGCACCGACGAGCAGATCTGCGCCGGTCACATAGGCCGCAAGAGACTCGGTCGTGGAGACGACAAAGCTCAGCTCCGGCGAGATGCGCTCTTTGAGCTCCGCACCACGCTCCTCGCTCAGCCCGAAGATAGAGACCTCTGCACCCATGGCCGTAGCGACTGCGGCGGCGTGCTGGCCGACGACCCCGTCGCCGACGATGATCACGCGACCGTAGCGCTGTCCGAGCACGCGGCCGAGCAGCATGCCGCGCCCACCGTTGAAACGCGCGAGATGGTAGGCGCCGACGATTGGCGCCATGCTCCCGGCGACTGCGCTCATCGGGGCTAGCAACGGCAGGCGGCCGGCCGAATCCTCGACAGTTTCGTATGCGACGGCTGTCGTGCGACTCGCAAGCAGCGCCTCGGTCAGGGCTTCGGGAACACCCGCCAGGTGCAGATAGGTGAACAGTATCTGGCCGCGAAGCAAGCCGTACTCGGCTTCGAGCGGCTCTTTGACCTTGACGACGAGCTCCACGTTCCAGGCCTGATCTCGGCTCGTGAGCGCGGCGCCGGCTTCTTCGTAGTCCCGATCACTGAACCCGCAACCGGCACCGGCGCCGCGCTCGACACAGACCTCATGGCCTGCGCCGAGGAGATGCCGAGCACCGTCCGGCGTCAGCGCGACGCGGTTCTCATTGTCCTTGATTTCCTTGGGCACACCGATTCGCATGTCGTTCTGGATTCCGTTGGGTTACCGACTCACGCTCTCGATGCATCGGCAACCAATGAGCGGCCGGCTGTCTGGATACCTTCCTTCTCATCTACAGTCAGCAGTAGCAGCAATCCGAGCGTGAACAGACCCAGCACGACCGAGACGCCGAGGCGCTGCGAGCCGGTCGCCTGGGTAATCACGCCGAGAAAGAACGGGCCTATGAACGCCGTGAGCTTGCCCGAGAATGCGAAGAAACCGAAGAACTCGTTCTCGGCCTCCGGCGGGACGAACCGTCCCATCAACGACCGACTCGCGGCCTGATTCGGTCCGACGAACACGCCAAGCAACAGCCCTGCGACCCAGAACCAGAGCTTGGACGTAGCAAACAGCGTGATGGTGGTTGCGATGATCAGGCCAATTAAAGACAAAACGATCGTGCGCTTTCCGCCGATCAGGTCATCGAGATGCCCCATTAGCAGCGCGCCGCTGCCGGCCGCCAAGTTGAGCGCGATGCCAAACATCAGGACTTCCTGCAGGGTGAACCCGAAGGTCTCCGCAGCATAAATGCCACCGAACGCAAAGATCGTCACCAGACCATCATTGTAGATCAGACGGGCGAGGAGGAAACGCACGATCTGGCGATAGCGACGTATATGCTTGACGGTTCCGGCCAGCTGTTTCGCGGTATCTGCGAGCACCCGCCCGGAGCGGGAGATTTGCGATTTGTCCTCCGCCACCCAGAAGAACAGCGGCAGACTGAACACCAAGAACCAGACTGCGACAAGCAGATTGGTCGCTCTGATGTTCTCGCCGGCTTCGGTCGAGAAGCCGAACCAAGGTACCTCCGGCTGCACGAACAGCGTGAGCGCAAGCACGAGCGCGAGCAGTCCACCGATATAGCCTAGGCCCCACCCGTAGCCCGAGACCCGACCGATACGCTCGGGTGGCGCGATATCTGCGAGGAACGCGTTATAAAAGACCTCCGCGAACTCGAAAGCGATGTTGGCTAACACCACGAGCGCGAGCGCGGCGTAGATCTGACCCGGCAGCACGCGATATAAGCACGCCGTCGCAAGCACGCAGATCAGTGTGAAAATCACGACGAAGCGCTTGCGATAGCCGCCGCGATCAGCGAGCGCTCCAAGAAACGGCGCGCAGATCGCTACCACGAGCGCCGTTACGGTGACGGCGCGCGACCACAGTGCGGTGCCGGTAATCGGATCGGGCGCGATCGCCTGGGTGAAATACGTGCCGTAGACGAAGGTAATGACGAGCGTTGCGAACGCGGAGTTTGCAAAATCGAAGAACGCCCACGACCAGACCGCACGCGATCCCGCTGCTCGAGGCCGTGACCACGCTGGCTCAGATGAGCTGCCGGCCGTGTTCATCCGGCCGCGCCGTCTTGTGTGTTACCGGCCACCAAAGGCCTCCTACGCAGCGTGCACCGCGGCCTCAGATCGTCTCGACGACACACGCACCGCGGCCATACATTCCCGCGGCTAATCACAGGAGACGCTCGGCAAAGCATCGGGAGGGCAAAGAAAACGGGGCGCTTGAGAGCCGCCCCGAATAAAGACAACGTCCAGCTGTCAACGCGAACGTCACTCCCCAAGTTCGAGCTCGGGAAACTGTTGCGATAGCGCAACAGTCCTGAATAGCCACGATCTTAGCATATCCATTTATGCGACCGCCACGAGACCTTAGATCCGTTGAGCGCATCGCCACTCCATGGACCGCACGGCGGCAGACCGACCTCAGACGGTGGCCTCAATAATCTGGATCGTGCCATCCCAGATCATCCTGAGCGCAACATAAAAAATGATCGCCAGCCCAACGAATGCAATCCAGTGATGCCGTGTGAGAATACGCGCGATCAGCGCAGCAGCCAGCCCCATGAAAGCGACCGACAGCGCCAGACCGGCCACCAACACCCACGCGTGCTCGCGAGCAACTCCGGCTACCGCGAGCACGTTGTCGAGGGACATAGACACATCGGCGATGACTACCTGGGTGACGGCCGCCCGCATCGACTTGGTTTCGTGGGCGGGCACAGACGCTTCCTGCCCGTGAAGCATCTCGGGAATCTCCGCGGCGGCTGCATCCTCTAGCCGCTGCTGGCGCAGCTCCCGCCACAGCTTCCAGCTCACCCAAAGCAGCAGTATGCCGCCGGCCAGCACAAGCCCGATGAGTTGCAGCAACTGCACGGTAAGCACCGCGAAGACAACCCGCAGCACGGTGGCCGCCGCAATACCGACGATCATGACGCGCGCCCGCTGCTCCGCCGGCAGCCCAACGACGGCCATTGCGACGACGATCGCGTTATCGCCGGCCAGCACGATGTCGACCAGGACCACCTGCACGAATGCCGTTAGCTCGGTTAGATCGATCATCGCTCAGCCCCCTCGGGAAACCTTGCGGGACGCGCCGCGCCCTGGCCCAACGACCTCAGATTCTCTATGCTTCGGGGCGTTTACAGCGGGGCCTATCATGAGATTCGTCTACCACAGTGTCCTATGCGTCGGAATGGCCATCATCGGCGCCCCTGCCCTGGTCGCTGCGCAAGGCAGCAGTGCAGCGGCTGAGGACGAGAGCCCGAAGACCATCGCGGAGGTGACCGCGGACAGCGATCGCATCGAGGGCCTGTTTACCCTTTTTCGCGACCGCAACTCCGGCGAAACCCACCTGCTGGTCAAAACCGCCCAACTGGGCCGCGAGTATATCTATTTTGCCGTCAGCATGGATGGAGTCGTCCAGGGCGGCCACTTCAGGGGAAGCTTCAGAGAAAACCGGATCGTCTCGCTGCACCGACACTTCGACCGCATCGAGTTCCGTTTCGAGAATACCGCGTTCTATTTCGACCCGCACAATCCGCTGGTTCGCGCCGCAAATGCCAACGTCAGCCCGGCGCTACTGGCCTCCGAGGACATTGTCGCCGAGGACGACGCGACTGGCGAGCTGCTGATCAGCGCCGACGAGCTGTTCGTCAACGAACGTCTGCTGCAGGTCAAGCCGACCCCAGACCCGGATCAAGGCCCGAAGGACGGCTTCCGCCTCGGCGACCTCAGCGACGCCAAGACCAAGATCACGGCGATTCGAAACTACCCGCTCAATACCGACGTTCAGGTCGAGTATGTCTACGACAACGCCGCGCCCCTCGTCGCAGGCAATGACGAGGTGACCGACAGTCGCTACGTCAGCATTTTCGTGCAGCACTCGCTGATCGAGGTTCCGGAAAACGACTACGTCCCGCGCCTGACGGACCATCGCATGGGCTACTTCGCCGAAAAGGTCACCGACTTGACGGCGGACAACCCAACACCCTACCGCGACCTCCTGCAGCGCTGGCACCTCGTCAAGCGTGACCCTTCCGCGGAGCTCTCCGAGCCGGTCGAGCCAATCGTGTGGTGGATCGAGAATACGACCCCACTCGAGTTCCGCGACGCGATCCGCGAGGGCGTGCTCGCGTGGAACCGGTCGTTCGAGAAGATCGGCATCCGCGATGCGATCGAAGTTCGAGTGCAGCCCGATGATGCCGACTGGGAAGCGGAGGACATACGCTACAACGTGCTGCGGTGGGCGTCGTCCCCTGATCCGGTGTTCTCCGGCTACGGGCCTTCGTTTACGAACCCACGCACCGGCGAAATCCTCGGCGCCGATATCATGCTCGAATACTCGGGCGTCATTCGGCGCATACAATACCAGCGCATACTCGACAACCTGCGTGGCGCGGATCGCCAGCGCGGACCATCGCAGGCCTACTGCTCCTATGCTTACGACGCGCAGATCAGCCAGGCCTTCGGGCGCTTTGCCGTCAACGCTCTGGAGCTCGGCGCGGCCGTCGAGGAGCAAGTGCTGCACGAATTCATTGTCGACCTGGTGCTGCACGAAGTCGGCCACACGCTCGGCTTTGCCCACAACTTTGCAGCTTCGCTGATGCTGAGCCTCGACGAAGTCTTCGACCGTGAGACGGTCGAACGCACCGGCCTGTATGCCTCCGTGATGGACTACACCGACATCAATATCGCGCCGCCCGGCAGAGAAAACTCGCAGTTTTTTCTTCTCGTTCCCGGCCCCTATGACGACTGGACCGTCGAATACAGCTACTCCCCAGGGCTTGCCGACGCCGCCGCAGAACAGCGCCGTCTCGCCGAGATCGCCGCGCGCTCGACTGAACCTACCTTGCTCTTCGGGACGGACGATCACAACATGCGCTCAGCCGGTCTGGGCAGCGATCCGCGGGTGCATTGGTACGACATGAGCAGCGACCCAATCAGCTATGCGGTCGAGCGCATCGAGCTCGTCGAGGACCTTTTTGGACGGGCCGTCGACAAACTCTCCCGCGAGGGTGAGTCCCTGCACGAGCTCCGCGACGGTTACATTGTGATGCTCGCGCAGTTCGGAAGATCGGCCAACGTGCTCGCACACCACGTCGGCGGCGTGTATGTAAATCGCTCGGTCGTAGGTCAGAGCGGCGCGCGAACGCCATTCGAGCCGGTCGCGCTCGCCGACCAGCAGCGGGCCATGGCTGCGCTCGGCGAGCACCTCTTCGCGCCGGATGCGCTTGCAGCACCGGCAGATCTCTATAACCGCTTGCAGGAGCAGCGCCGCTTGTGGAACTTCGGCGGTGAAACCGAGGATCCCAAGGTGCACGAGTGGGTCTTGGATCTGCAACAAAGTGCGCTCGATCACTTCTTGCATCCGCGGGTCATGACGCGCATTACGGATTCGCGTCTCTACGGCAACGAGTACAGCCTTACCGACGTCATGACGGATCTGACCGAGGCAATCTTCGCGGCCGATCTGCGCGGCGACATCAATACCTTTCGACAGAATCTGCAAACGGAGTATCTGCATCGGCTGATCGACATCGTAAACGACGAGGAAGACTACGATCACGTCGCCAAGTCGATGGCCCTGTACCAAGTGCATGAGATCGAGAGAAGCCTGCGTAGAAAACGTGGCGGCACTACCGAGACTCAGGCGCACACTCAGAACCTGCTTTATTTGATCGATCGCCTGCTGGAAGGTGATGCCTGACCGGTAGCGCAATGTCGCTGCTCGAACTTCAGACTGGATCTTTTTAGGGACGATGAAAAATATGGCTAAGAGAATACTGGTCACAGGACATACCGTAACCACGAGCATGCTTGCAGCGGGACTCCTCGGTATTGCTGCACCACTACTGGCACAGCCCCCTGCCACGAACGGGCAAACCGAACTCGAGGAGATCGTGGTCTTGGCGACGCGGCTCGAGACGGCACTCAACCGCGTGCCAGGCGCCGTCAGCGTCGTCGGTATCGACGATATTCAACTCGGCCGACAGCAGCTCTCACTCGACGAATCTCTGTCACGAGTTCCCGGTCTTTTCATGCAAAACCGATACAACTTTGCCCAGGACCTGAGGCTGTCGATTCGCGGATTCGGCGCACGTTCCGCGTTCGGTATTCGGGGCGTCAAGATTCTCGTCGACGGCATTCCGGAAACGCTCCCCGATGGGCAAGGCGCCGTTGACAGCATCGACATCGGCTCTGCGCGTCAGATCGAAGTCATACGCGGGCCGAGCTCGAGCCTCTATGGCAACGCATCCGGCGGTGTCGTCAGCGTGGTCTCCGAGGGAGGCCCGGAAGTGCCGTACGCGAGCGCGCGCGTGTCAGCCGGTTCCTACGATTTTCGTAGAATCCAGGTAAAAGGCGGCGGCCGCACGGAGCGCATGGACTATATGCTGAGTCTGTCCGATACGGACATCGACGGCTATCGCATGCACAGTGAATCTGAGAATCTACAGCTCAGCGGCCGCTTCAACTTCGATCTAGGTGGTGACAGCTCGTTGCTTACAGTCGTCAACTATACCGATCAGCCCGTCTCCAACGACCCCGGTGGCATCAACGCCGCGCAGGTCGCGCTCGATCCGCGTTCGGCGCGCGACGTCAATGTCAGCCTCGACGCCGGCGAGGCACTCGAGCAGACGCGCGTCGGCTTCGTCTATAAGCTGCCGCTTGCCGAAAACCATCAGCTTCAGGCCAGGACCTACCATGTAAGCCGCGATTTCAGTAACAAGCTGCCTTTCGAGGCCGGCGGCGCCGTCGAGATCGACCGGCTGTTCTCCGGCGGCGGTCTCAGCTACACCTACGACGGCGAGCTGCGCGCGATGCCCAATCGCCTGATCGTCGGTCTCGACTTCGACGATCAGGACGACGACCGGCGCCGTTACGACAATGTGCTCGGCGTCGTTGGAGCACTGACCTTCGATCAAAATGAACGTGTGCGCAGTCGGGGATTGTTTCTGCAGGATGTGCTGACGCTCAGCGATGCCATCGAGCTGACTTTCGGGCTGCGATTCGACGAGGTCGATTTCGACGTCACCGATCGTTTTCTGAGCGACGGCGACGACTCCGGATCGCGGACGCTCGACGGCGTAAGCCCAATGCTCGGCATTGTAGTGGATCTCACGCCGTCGCTCACTCTCTACAGCACGATCTCTACCGCCTTCGAGACACCGACAACAACGGAGTTTGCCGATCCCAGCGGCGCCGGCGGCTTCAACCTGAGTCT
>JAHEEM010000053.1 GCA_024640695.1 Rhodospirillaceae bacterium
TCCTGCCAGTCGGCGGTCTCCACGAGCTCTGCCGGATCCGCGTTCGGGCTTGGCAGATAGGCGATCGGGGCATAGGACTCCTCGTCGCCCGGATTCGGATCGAATGACACGTCGTGACCGGACAGCCTGCGCTCCATCTCGTTGACCTCTTGCGGTGTCACGCCGAGATCGTCGGCCACGGCCTGCGTCTCGTCCGCAGACAGCCAGCCGAGGTTTTTCTTGGCCTTGCGCAGATTGAAGAACAGCTTCCGCTGCGCCTTCGTCGTAGCGACTTTGACCAGCCGCCAGTTTCGCAGAACGTACTCATGTATTTCGGCGCGGATCCAATGTACGGCAAAGGACACCAGACGCACGCCCACAGTCGGGTCGAAACGACGCACGGCCTTCATGAGGCCAACGTTGCCCTCCTGGATCAGATCGGCGAGCTGCAGCCCGTAGCCGGCGTATCCGCGGGCGATATGCACGACGAAGCGCAGATGCGACAAGACGAGCTGCTGCGCAGCGTCGATGTCGTCGTGCTCGCGAAGTCTCTCGGCCAGCGCGAGCTCTTCCTCCGCCGCAAGCACCGGTACAGCGGATACCGCCCGAATGTAGTGGTCCAAGCTGCCGACGGACCCATTGAGCATGAACTCGCGGTCTCTGATGACGATCGCTGCAGAAGTCATGTTTTGGAACCTCCGTTTATCCTGAGCCCAATCTTAGCACTCGAGCAGTTAGAGTGCTAAGGGCGTCACGAGTTCCCTGCGCCAGCATTGTGATAAAGTTCACAAAAACAAAAGCTTAACTAGGCTCTATCGCCCGAAGGTGCCGCGCCGTGGCGAGGCCCGCGCCGGCCCATCCCAGCAGCGCGCCGGTCCCGAGCAGGATCAGGGCCTGCCCGGCGGTCAGGCCCTGCAGCTCGAAGCCCGAGCCATAAAGGCCCGCGAGCGAACGGACCGGTGAGGCCAGCGTGACGAGGCTCAGGCCGATCGTGAGCATGGCGAGCAGGCTTCCGGTGAGCCCGTAGCACAGGCCCATATAGAGAAACGGTCGGCGAATGAACGCGTCGCTGCCGCCGACGAGCTTGACGACTTCGATCTCCGTCCGCCGGTTGTTGATTTCCAGGCGTATCGTATTGCCGATAACGAGCACGACCGCGAGACCGAGCAAGACGGTGGCGAGATCGACGATGCGCCTGACGAGCAGCAGAATACTGCGCAGACGCTCGACCCATGCGGTGTCGACCTGGACGATGTCGGTCTCCTCCAGCGCATCAAGGTCATCGGCCAGCGACTGGATCTGCTCCCTGGAATCTCCGGCCGGCCGCACGACGAGCGCGTGCGGTAACGGGTTCTCCTGCAGTGCATCCAGGGCCACGCCGAAGCCGGAGTAGCTTTGGAACTCCGCTAAGGCCTGATCGCGCGGCACGAGCGTCACCTGCATTACGTCATTGCGCGCCTCGAGCTCGCGTGCGATCGCGCTTGCGCGCTCCTCCGAGACGTCCATGTCCAGATAGACCGAGAAGTCGATAGCGCCCGCCCATGAGCCGCTGAGGGCTTCGAAGTTATTCAGCAGCACGCGCAGGCCCGACGGCAGGGCGAGCGCGATCGCAATCACGATGACCGTCATTGCGCTTCCGACCGGCTGGTTCACGAGCCTGCCGAATGCGGCGAGAAAATTCTGCACATGCAGCAACAGATAGTGGCGCAGTCGACTAACCATCGGTTTTGCCCGCCACCACTTTGCCGCCGTCGAGCCGGAGCCGCCGGTGGCCGAGTCGCTCGATGAGCTCGAGATCGTGCGTTGCGATCAGGATCGTGACGCCGACTTCGTTGAAGCGCTCGAAGAGCTGCATGATCTCCAGGGACAAGTCGGGATCGAGATTGCCTGTCGGCTCGTCGGCGATCACCAGGTCGGGCCGACTCGCGACCGCGCGGGCAATGCCGACGCGCTGCTGCTCGCCGGCCGACAGCGTCAGCGGCAGCGCTTTCTCGCGGCCGAGCAGACCGACCTGGTCGAGTGCTGCCCGCACTCTGCGCTCGACATCACGGCGCCGAGAAGCAGAGATCACCAGCGGCAACGCAACGTTATCGAAGATCGTGCGATCGTTCAGAAGCTTGTGATCCTGAAATACGATGCCAATCCGACGGCGGAAGTACGGAATCTGTCGCCGCTTAACCCGCGAGGTGTTCTGATTGTTCACGAGCACCGTGCCACGCGACGGGCGCTCTATGAGCGCCACGAGCTTGAGCAAGGTGCTCTTACCGGCGCCGGACGGTCCGGTCAGGAATGCCATCTCGCCTTTTTGCAGCTCGAAGCTCACGCCCGCAAGCGCATCCCGTCCGCTAGGGTAGCGCTTGTATACGCTCTCGAAGCGGATCATGGGACGTCGGCTCCGAGCAGCGCCTTGGTGAATGCGGCCGCATCGAACGGGATCAAATCATCGACGGACTCTCCGACGGCGAGAAACCTCACCGGAATGGCGAGCTGTCGTGCGACCGCGAGCAGAATCCCGCCCTTCGCCGTGCCATCGAGCTTGGTGATGACGAGACCCGACACGCCGAGCGCCTTGTTGAACTCAGCCGCCTGGGCGAGGGCGTTCTGACCTTGGCTGGCGTCGAGCACGAGCAAGGTCTCATGCGGTGCAGTTGGATCTATGCGCGAGATTACGCGTTTGATCTTTTTGAGCTCGTCCATGAGGCCGCTGGCCGTATGCAAGCGGCCGGCCGTATCGGCGATCACGATATCGATGCCCCGGTTCTTCGCTGAGCTCAGCGCGTCGAACACTACGGCGGCTGGATCCGCCCCCGATGCCTGGGCGGTGATCGTTGCCGTGGCGCGCTTCGCCCATTCGCCGAGCTGCTCAACGGCAGCCGCGCGATAAGTGTCGCCCGCAGCGAGCACGACCGAGTAGCCCTCGTGCGTGTAACGTGCCGCGAGCTTCCCGATCGTCGTCGTTTTACCCGTGCCGTTTACGCCGACCACGAGCATGACGAACGGGCGGGACTCAGCGGGGATTTCCAGCGGCTGCTCCACCGTGCGCAGCAGGTCGGCGATCGAGACTTCGAGCAATTCGGTGGGCTCTAGCTGCGCAGTGCCGCGCGGCGGGTGACGCAGCCGATCGATGAGCCACTCGGTTGCTTCGACGCCGACGTCCGCTAGCAGCAGGCGCGACTCCAACTCCTCGAGTGTGGCCGGATCCCAGGTTTTCGCGCCAAGGCCGAGCAGGTCCTGCGTCAGCCACGCGCGTCCCTGACTTAGGGAAGCGCGCAGCTTGCCGAAGATGCCGCTAACCGGCATGACGCGCCTGCGGAATGCGGTGCCCAGCGCAAGTCTCGGAGTCCATGCTGTGATCAAACATAAGGGTTGTTTCAGGGGAGAAAACAGCGACGGCGCGCGGGCCTGATCCGTGGCGAAATTATACCTGCGGGCTTGATGACCACAACGAAAGCCGGAAATGCAGCCTCGCCAAACGTCCTGCCGTATAGTTCTGCGATCCGGTCGAGCGAAGCTTGGGTGCGGCGCGAGCGACGTGCCCAGGCAAACGATTTGATGGCCGAGGCCAATGCGTCAGCCAATCCGGCGGATCACCGAGGACTTCACAGATCGCAACCAAGCCCCGCAACGATCACCGCTTCACGGTCCGCATCATTGGCGGGCGCTGGCGCGGACGGCGGATCGCGATTCCGCATGGCACCGCGGTACGCCCCACGCCCGATCGAGTGCGCGAAACCGTATTTAATTGGCTCAGCGGCGCGATCTCTGGTGCGGTGTGCCTGGACCTGTTCGCAGGAACAGGGGTATTCGGACTGGAAGCGCTTTCGAGGGGCGCCCGTGAAGCCTGGTTCGTCGAACGCGACGCGGAGCTTGCCCGGGCGCTGCGTGCGCGCAGCGAGGAGCTGCACGCGGAAGCGCGCGTGGTTCAGACCGGCGTCGAGGCGCTGCTGCGCCAGGCGCCGCAGCAACGGTTCGACGTCGTCTTCCTCGACCCACCCTATCAGCAGGCGCTAGAGCCCTTGCTCGCGCACCTAGAGCCCTGGCTCGCGGCTTCGGCGCAGGTTTATGTCGAGCGGCCACGGCCACGGTCTGATGCTCCCGGACTCGACGAACTCGCCCAGGCCTTGCCCGGCGCCGAGCTCATTAAGCAGAGTAAGGCCGGCGCCGTTGTCTTCGGCCTGCTGCGATACCGGCGGTCATGACGGCCCGGGCGTCCCGAGGCTAAAATGGCTACCCCATCGCTGGAGAGAACGTCATGGCTCAGAACGTAGGCGCTGTCTACCCAGGGACCTTCAACCCGCTGACGCGGGGGCATGAGGATCTCGTGCGCCGTGCGATGAAGCTATTCGACCGCGTCGTGGTCGCCATCGCCGCGAGCCCGGGCAAGTCGCCGCTATTCTCGCTCGAGGAACGCGTGGAATTGGCCGAAGCCGTGCTGAGCGAGATTCCGGGGGTGTCGGTGACCGGCTACGACGGCCTGACGGTGGACTTCGCGCGCGCCCACGGCCTCGGCGTCATCATTCGTGGTCTGCGCGCCATCTCCGACTTCGAGTATGAGTTCCAGCTCGCGACGATGAATCGGCATCTGACCGATCAGGTCGAGACGGTGTTTTTGACGCCCACGGAGCACTTCACGTTCATCTCATCGAGTCTCGTCAGGGAGGTCGCCGAGCTCGGCGGCGACGTATCCGCTTTCGTGCACCCGCAAGTTGCGGTGGCGCTCGGGAAGAAATTCGGAGCAGCGTAGTGCGCGTCTGTGCAATGAATCTGCGGCGCGTTCTAGTCGTTGCGCTGACAGCGATCTCGCTGCCGATCGCTGCACAGCATGCGCCGCAGCGGGCTGCTGTCGCGAGCGCCCATCCGCTGGCGAGCGCAGCGGGCATCGAGACGCTTGCCGCGGGCGGCAATGCGTTCGACGCCGCCATCGCCGTTAGCGCCGCGCTCAGCGTCGTCGAGTCTTTCGGATCCGGCATCGGCGGCGGCGCCTTCTTCTTGCTGCATCGGGCCGAGGACGATTTTCAGGTCATGGTCGATGCGCGCGAGCTTGCGCCGGGGGCCGCGGACCGGGATATGTATCTCGATGCCGCCGGCGAGCCGATTCCGGGCGCATCTCGCGACGGCGCGCTCGCCGCCGGAATACCGGGCCTGCCCGCCGGCCTCGCGCACCTGGCAGACCGGTATGGAGACGTCCCGCTAGCCGTCTCGCTTCAGCCGGCCATTCGGTATGCGCGCGAGGGTTTTCCCGCCTATGCGGATTATCTCGAGCGCCTGCGGCGTCGTGCGCCGGTGATGAACGAGGTTGCCCTAGAAGCGCTCACCCCCGGCGGCCAGCTGCCACGCGAAGGTGAGCTCGTGGTGCAGCCCGATCTCGCACAGACGCTCGAGGCGCTTGCCCGGCACGGTGCTGCGGGTTTCTACACGGGAGTCGTCGCTGATCGCTTGGTCGCCGGCGTACGTGCCGGGGGCGGTATCTGGACGCTCGAGGATCTCGCGGATTACGCCGTTGTCGAGCGCAGGCCGATCTCCGGGACGTACCGCGGCGTCGAGATCGTCACGGTGCCCCCGCCGTCCTCGGGCGGCGTGGCCCTCGTGAACATGCTCAACATGCTCTCCGGCTATGAGCTTGCTGCGCTGGATTCTGCATCGCGTACGCATCTGCTGGCCGAGGTCATGCGCCGCGCGTATCGTGACCGGGCCGAGTTTCTGGGTGATCCGGATTTTGTCGACGTGCCGGTCGAGCGGCTCACACATCCTTATTACGCGGCTGGACAGCGCACGACGCTGCGTATGGACCGCGCGACCCCTAGCGAAGAGTTGCCGGGTATCTTCGCAGACGGTTCGGGCGGGGGCGATCAGACGAGCCATTTTTCCGTTCTAGACCAGGCTGGCAACGCGGTCGCGGTGACGCAGTCGGTCAATTTTTCTTTCGGCAGCGGCTACATGCCCGCAGGCACGGGCGTGATACTCAATAATGAGATGGACGACTTCTCCATCAAGCCAGGCGTGCCGAACGGCTATGGGCTAATCGGCACAACGGCCAATGCCATCGCGCCCCATAAGCGCATGCTTTCGAGCATGACCCCGACGCTGCTCAAGAGCGATCGCGGCATGGCGCTGCTCGGAACGCCGGGTGGAAGCAGAATCATCACGATGGTATTGCTGGCGAGCCTTGCCTGGATCGAAGGCGGCGATGCGCAGGCGATGGTCGGCGTGCCGCGTGTTCATCACCAATATTATCCGGATGTCATCGAGCATGAGGCGGCTGCATTGGACGGCACAGCCATCTCCGCCCTGCAAGGTCTCGGGCATTCGCTGCGCCGAGTCGGCCGCGACTACGGCGACATGCACGTTGTCACCTGGGACTTCGCCAGCGGCGAGGTCGATGCGGCCAGTGATCCTCGCGGCATCGGCGAGCCCCGTTTCGGCGGTCGCTAGACGCTTCCCGCTAGCGCTGACAGCGCGGACAGTAATACGTAGCGCGCTGGCCGAGGACGATGTGCCTGATCGGCGTCGCGCACTCGACGCATGCGGCGCCGCCACGGCCATAGACGGTCAACGTTTGCTGGAAGTATCCTGGCCGGCCATCGCCGCTGACGTAGTCACGCAGCGTCGTGCCACCGGCGCTGATGGCGCTGTTCAGCACGCGCTTGACGTCTGCGACGAGCGTTTCTAGCCGCCGTCGAGAGATTCGGCCCGCTGCGCGCATGGGATGAATCCGCGCGTGAAACAGCGCCTCGTTTGCATAGATGTTGCCGACGCCCGTCACGACGCGGCTATTCATCAGCAGCACCTTGACTGCGACGCGGCGCCCACGGCAGGCGCTGATCAGATACTCCACGTCAAAGTCCTCGCCGAGTGGCTCGGGCCCAAGATTCTCTAGCAGCCAGTGGCGCTCCGGCACGGCGCTGAGATCGACGCTGCCGAACCTGCGTGGGTCGTTGAAACGCACGCGTGCGCCGCTCTCGAGCACAATATCGACATGGTCGTGCGCTGCCGGTGCGCCGGGGTTCTTTAGGTAGCGTAAGCTGCCCGACATGCCGAGATGCCAAATCAACGTGCCGGCGTCGGTTTCGATCAGCAAATACTTTCCGCGCCGTCGCAGCGACATGATGCGGCGCTGCTTGAGTCGCGCCGGTAGCTCCGGATCAATCGGCCAGCGCAGGCGGGGCTCGCGGATCTCGAGCGCGGCGATGATCTCGCCGACCAGCAAGGGCTCGAGGGCGCGGCGCGTGGTCTCTACCTCCGGGAGCTCTGGCATCCGCGCGACTGTACGCGGCCGGCGCCGTAGTTGCCAGACAGCCCCAGCTGCGGAACTGCGACGCCGGGCACAGCCGGTAGGGCGCCGTTAGGGTAGATGTATAACTTGAACATCTACACGGCTCAGCTTGTCTTATGATAAACCGCGATGGGCTTTGTAGCCCTGAGGGCTTTCCAGGCGGTTCCTAGGCTATAGTCAGTCGGTTAACGTAACGACACAGGATGGATTAGTGCAGTTTATTTTCAATCATTACCATGGATTGGCGAACCTCCCTTGGTGGGGTTACCTGGTCGTTGCCCTCGTCGTGATGCAGGTGACCCTGCTTGGGATCACGCTCTATTACCACCGCGACCAGGCGCACCGAGCGATCGACCTGCATCCTGCTCTGCGGCATTTCTTTCGCATGTGGCTCTGGATGAACACGGGCGCAAACACCAAGCAGTGGGTGGCGGTGCATCGCAAGCATCACGCGTTCTGCGAGAAGGACGGTGATCCACACAGCCCGAAGATTTTCGGCTTGAAATGCGTGTTGCTGCGCGGCGCGGAACTCTATCGAGCCGAGGCGGAAAATGCAGAGACGGTCGAGAAGTATTCCAAAGGCACGCCAGATGATTGGCTCGAGCGCAATGTCTACTCACGGTGGCATAACGGCGGCATTGCATTGCTCTTCATCACAGATCTCATTTTGTTCGGTGTGCCGGGGATTATTTTGTTGGCGATCCAGCTCATCACAATGCCGCTGCTAGCAGCCGGAGTGATCAATGGCCTCGGACATGCCAAAGGGTATCGGAACTTCGAGACGGAAGACGCCTCCACAAATCTGTGGCCGCTGGCTTTTTTCGTCGGCGGCGAAGAGCTGCACAATAATCACCACGCTTTCCCGAGTTCGGCCAAATTCTCCTTACGTAGCGGCGAGATCGACTTGGGCTGGCTGCATATCAAGCTGCTCGCTGCCCTGGGCTTAGTCAAGATCAGACGCGTTGCGCCGCAGCCGACGTTTGCCAGCGCGCCCGGCGCGCTGGATATTGCAGCGCTGCGATCGATCATCATCAATCGCATGCATGTGCTTAGGCACTACACGCAGAGCGTTACGCTGCCGGTGTTGCGGCACGAGGTAGAGCGCGTCGGAGATAATGCCGGCGCTGTGATGTTGCGCGCGCGTCGGTTCCTGACGCGTAGCCCGAGCATGCTCGATACGCGCTCGCAGGAGCGCCTCGACGAGCTGGCCGGCAGACTCCCGAGCTTCAAGACGGTTCTGGAGTTTCGCGATGAGCTAAAGGAACTCTGGAGCGGGGCCCACAGAAGCAACGAGCTGTTGCTTGCGGATTTCAAGGAGTGGTGCGGCAGGGCCGAGACCAGCGGAATTCAGAAACTTGAGGAATTCGCGGTTTACTTGAGATCGTTCGCGCCGCTCCCGCAACCGGTTGGAGCATGATGCAAGGCGATTGCCAGCGCAGATAAGAAAAACCCCGCCGAAGCGGGGTTTTTCATTTGATCTTCATCTCTTTATAGATGACGTGCTTGCGGATTGTCGGGTCGTACTTCTTCGTCTCCATCTTCTCCGGGTGCAGACGTTTGTTCTTGGTTGTCGTGTAGTAATGACCCGTTCCGGCGGACGACATCAGTCGAATCTTATCTCGCATGTTCCGCTCCGCTTAGACCTTCTCACCGCGTGCACGAAGCTCGCGCACGACCTTCTCGATGCCGCGCTTGTCGATGATTCTCAAGCCATGGTGAGAAACGCGCAGCCGAACGAACCGGCCCTCGGATTCAAGCCAGAAACGCTGCGTATGCAGGTTCGGCAAGAAGCGCCGGCGCGTCTTGTTGTTAGCATGGGAAACGTTGTTCCCGGACATCGGGCTCTTGCCCGTTACTTGGCAGACTCTCGACATGGCTTTGCCCCGCGGGCTCTAGAAACTGCGAGCCGCGCATAATACCGGTTGGCGACCTTTATATCCAGCCTCGCTCTGCCAGGGAGACGTGCCCGTCACGGCTGACGATGAGGTGGTCGAGCAGGCGGATTTCGACGAGCTCCAGGGCCCGCGCGAGCCTGAGCGTGATTCCGCGGTCGGACTCGCTTGGCTCGGTGACGCCGGAAGGGTGGTTATGCCCCACAATCATGGCCGCTGCATTGTGGTGCAGGGCGCGTTTGACGACCTCCCGCGGATGCACTGCCGCGCCGTCGATTGTGCCCCGGAAGAGCTCCTCGTAGCGAATGAGCCGGTGGCGGGTGTCGAGGAACAGACAGCCAAAGACCTCGTGCGGCAGGTCGGCGAGGCGGGCATGGAAGAACCGAGCCGCATCGGCGGGCGCCTGCAAGGATGCGCCGCGAGGGGCCTGATTGCCTAGGTATCGCCTGCCGATCTCGACGGCGGCCTGCAGCCGCGCGAGGCGCGCGGGACCCAGCCCTGCAATTGCCTGGAGCTCGACCGGGCTCGCGGCGAGCGCGCCCACAAGACTGCCGCCATGCCGCAGCAAAGCATGGGCAAGGCCGAGCGCGCTAGCGCCCTTAGGACCACTGCCGAGCAGGATCGCGAGCAGCTCTCCGTCGGACAGCCCGGCAGGCCCGCCGCGCAGCAGGCGTTCCCTGGGCCGCTCCGAGGCCGGCCAGCTCGCAAGCGTCATCACCTATCCTCATTGGAATTACAGCCCCCGACTCTAGGCTGCCGCCCTGCCGGCCGGCCAGACGCGATTCGACGTGGAACGCCGCGGAACGGAATCTCGGTCAGGGAAGAATCAGCAGGAAGACACGGAGAAACGCGACCCTCGAGCCCGTATCGAGCTTCGTGACGCCCGCGCAGACCCCGTTTTCGTGCCCGCGCGCAGCAGCAATGCGCCGCCCCACCCCAGAGCGACCGGGTCCTCGCGGCCTCCGCACGACGTTGTGCTGAGACCCTCACGGCCGCGCGCTCGGGCCTGTTCGAAGCAAGCGGGTTGGCGCTTCGACAGGCGCAGTGGCTCGGTGGAAAAGCCTTGGCCGTGGGGCTAAGCTGAGCGCTTGAGTAAGGGCGCCATGACGTGACAGAGCAAACTGAAGACGGACCGAAAATACTGCTGGGCGTAACCGGCGGAATCGCTTCTTACAAGAGTCCGGAGCTCGTCCGGCGCCTGACCGAGCGTGGTGCCCAGGTCCAGGTCGTCATGTCGCGCGGCGCCCGCGAATTCGTTTCGCCGCTGACCTTTCAGGCTGTCTCCGGGCGACGTGTCCGGGACGACATCTGGGACGCGCAGGCCGAAGCCGCGATGGGCCACATCGAGCTCGCGCGCTGGGCCGACCTTATCGTTATCGCGCCAGCGACGGCACACTGCATCGGCCTGCTCGCGAACGGCCTCGCAGATGACTTGCTGAGCACGATCTGCCTGGCGACGACCGCTCCCCTGATGCTTGCGCCGGCGATGAATCACGTGATGTGGCGGCATCCTGCCGTGCAAACAAACGTGCGTGCGCTCGACCAGCGCGGCGTGCGGATCTTGGGTCCGGCGACGGGCGATCAGGCCTGTGGTGAGGAAGGCCCTGGCCGGATGCTCGAGCCTGCGGAAATCGTCGACGCCGTATATGCTGCACCCGAGCGACTGATCTCGCAGTCTCTCAAGGGCCTTACGGTCGTGATTACTGCCGGGCCGACCCGCGAGCCGATCGATCCGGTCCGCTACGTCACTAACCGCAGCTCGGGCAAGATGGGCTACGCGCTCGCGAGCGCCGCCCGTGAGGCGGGCGCGAGTGTTGTGCTCGTCAGCGGACCCGTGGCGCTGCCTGTGCCTCGCGGCGTGAAACGCGTCGAGGTCGAGACGGCTGAGGAGATGTACCGCGCCGTGAATGCGCACGTCGGTGCCGCCGATGTATTCATAGGCTGCGCTGCGGTTTCGGACTACCGGCCGGAGTCGCCGTCCACGCATAAGATCAAACGCAAGGCGGAGGCGATGAGTCTCGCGCTCGTGCGTTCTCCCGATACGCTCGCCAGCGTCGCGGCGCTCGTCGGCGGCCCGTTCACGGTAGGCTTTGCCGCGGAAACTCAGGATGTGACTGGCCATGCGCGCGCGAAGCTCACGAATAAGGGTGTCGACATGATGGCGGCCAACCTCGTCGGCCCGGACTGCGGCTTCGATCAGGAAACCAATGCACTGACGGTGCTCTGGGAAGGCGGCGAGGCTCAACTCGAGCAGGCTTCGAAGGCCGTGGTCGCCCGGCGCCTCGTTACGCTGATCGCCGCACGCTATCACGCCACACGCGGCACTCGTGGCGCAGCGCCGCAGGCCGGCACGCCGGTGTCTTAGCCCGCATGCCCTCCCCGACGGCGCGCCGCGTTCAGCTGAAGATCCTCGATTCCCGCCTCGGCACGGAGTTCCCGCTGCCGACGCGGGCGACTGCAGGCTCGGCCGGTGTCGATCTGCGCGCCTGCCTCAAGGACCCGCTCGAGCTTGCACCCGGTGACTGTGAGCTCATTCCGTCGGGTCTCGCGATCCATCTGGGCGACCCCGGACTAGCGGCCGTGCTCCTGCCTCGCTCCGGACTCGGCCACAAGCACGGGATCGTGCTGGGAAACCTCGTCGGCTTGATCGATTCCGACTATCAGGGAGAGCTACTCATCTCGTGCTGGAATCGTGGCGCGACGGGCTTTCGAATTAACCCCGGTGACCGGCTTGCCCAGCTCGTCATCGTGCCGGTCGTGCAGGCGGATTTCGAGGTCGTCGAGGAGTTCGAGCAGAGCCAGCGCGGCGCCGGCGGCTTCGGCCATACGGGTCGAGCCTAGCCAACGTTCCTATCACGCGGTTGTCGCGAGCGTTGCGAGCTAGCGGATGCGGGGAATCGTCCGTGCTGGAAAGGCGGGCTTTTAGCCGGGTTCTGTGATGCCCTTCAGCTGTTGGAACCGCTCGATGTCACGCGCGAACGCGGCGCTCAGCACCGACTCCTCGTCGCGGCTGCGCGTCAGCGTTTGCTCGTACAGGCCGATCGAGGCGATCGTGCGTGACAGCTCCAAGCCCAGCGCCTCCGGGACGTCGGGCGCCTCGGGGTCGTCGCTGTATGGCTTGTAGCTCGAGGCTTCAGTTTGCAGCCGCGCAAGGCGTCTGCGCAGGTTATTGAGATAGTGCTCCGTGACCCTGATCTGCGCCTCGAGCAGCTCCAGCCGGCGGTCTCTAAGGTGCTCGATCTCCATGACCGATAGATACGTGTCGAGCAGGACCTGGTCGCGGCGAGCGTCCTGCGCGCGGCTCATGCGGGCTTCTTCCTCAATGGCCCTGAGCCGGGCCTTCTCGGCGCGCTCGGCCTCCGTCAGGACCCCCTCCTGAGAGCCGACGGCCACGCCCTGAGTGTTCAGCAAGTCGCGATCCCGGTCCGCGTATTGGGGCGGAACACGATCGCCGTAGTGCACCACCCCTTCGTCGTCGACCCAGCGGTACAGCCGTTGCGCTGCGGCCTGCGTGCCGAGGATGAGCGTGCTAAACGCAACGATTAGAACTGAGAAGTTTCGAAGCTTCACTGTGTATCTAAGCAGCAATTGGCATAATTAGGCCAAGATATAACAGATCAAAATACTCGGGAAGGGTAACTGGGCCTCAATTTTCGGAAAAAGTGCCGGGATTTTTGCTCGGCCCAGCCCCCTGGCGCCGGGTCCTCGGCTGCGCTAGGTGCCGTCGCGCGAGGGCGCGACGCTGTAGCGGTTGCGGTATGACCGCACGCTTGCCAAGTGCTGCGAATAGTCCGCGTCTTCCTCCAGATGTTCCACGAGATCCGTCAAGGAAGTGATGCTGCGGATCGGGATCCCGAGCTGCTGCTCGAGCTCGCGGACTGCGGATAGCCGGTTCCGGCCGCCGATCTCCTCCCGATCGAGTGCCACGAGCACGCCGGCAACTGTCGCGCCGGCGGCTTGAATGATTTCGATGGCCTCGTTGATTGCGGTGCCGGCCGTGATGACGTCGTCGAGTATCAGCACGCGGCCCTGGATCGGGGCGCCGATGCTCTGGCCGCCTTCGCCGTGATGTTTAGCCTCTTTGCGGTTATAGGCGAACGGGTAGTCGAGGTCGTAATGCTCCGCAAGCGCGGCCGCGGTCAGGGTGACAAGGCCGATGCCCTTGTAAGCGGGGCCGAACAGCATGTCGAACTCGAAGTTCGTTGCGGTGATCGCCGAGGCATAGCAGCGCCCGAGCTTGGCGGCTGCATAGCCGGTGTTGAAAAGTCCCGCGTTAAAGAAGTAAGGGCTGACGCGCCCGGATTTGAGCTTGAACTCGCCAAACTTCAGGACTTCCAGTTCGAGGGCCAGCTCGAGAAACTGCGTTTTATAGGCTTCCATGATGCTCCGCTAAGCGTATTCGGTATCATACAGCGCTTATAGGGTGTTGGCAGTGATCGGCGATGACTATTGCCGCGCCCGTTCGGCTGCAGCAGTGTCGGAACTAAGCTTACCGTGCGAATCATCACCTTCAATGCGAACGGCCTGCGATCGGCAGCGCGCAAGGGCTTCTTCAACTGGTTCGCGCGGCAGCGTGCAGACGTGCTGTGCGTCCAGGAGCTCAAGGCGCAATCGGCGCAGCTCGATGGCACACCGTTTGAGCGGCGCGGCTACCATCGCTACATTGTCGCGGCACAGCGCCCGGGCTACAGCGGTGTGGCGCTATATTCGCGCGAGGAGCCACTCAGGGTCGTCAGAGGTCTGGGGTCCGAGGAATTCGATGCCGAGGGCCGCTACGTCGAGGCCGAGTTCAAAGATCTGGCTGTCGTCAGCGTCTACCTGCCCTCGGGCTCTTCCAGCGAAGCACGGCAAGAGGCGAAGTTCCGCTTTCTGGATATGTTCGAGGAGCACCTCGCCGGCCTGCGCCGGCGGCGTAAGCCTTATATATTGTGTGGTGACTTCAACATTGCCCATCGTGCCATCGATCTCAAGAATTGGCGCGGCAATCAGAAAAACTCGGGCTTTCTGCCGGAGGAGCGAGAGTGGCTGGATGCCTTGCTGACGAAGGGTGGCTATGTGGACGCATTCCGCGCGGTCAACGAGGCGCCGGATCAATACACGTGGTGGTCTAATCGAGGCAGGGCACGCGAGAACAACGTGGGCTGGCGCATTGATTATCAGATCATCAGCAAGTCGTTACAGCCGACGGTCAGCCGCGCCGCCGTCTACACCGCGAAGTTCTTTTCCGATCACGCGCCGCTGACAATCGACTATGAGCTCTGACGAAGGCAGCCGCAGCTGGCGGGTGCTGTTGGCGCCCCGGCTCTGGCTCGCGGGCGCGATGGGTTTCGCCTCGGGACTGCCGCTGTTGCTCACGATCACCGTTCTGCAGGCTTGGCTGACCACGGGCGGCGTCGATCTGACGACGATCGGTTTCATCGGCCTTGTCGGCCTGCCTTATACCCTGAAGTTCATCTGGGCGCCGCTGCTCGATCGCTTCAAACCCTTCGGCCTCGGCCGCAGGCGCAGCTGGCTATTTATCTTTCAAGGCTGTCTGGCCGCCAGCATCGCATTGCTCGGGCTGCAAGATCCGAGCAGTAGCGTCTGGGCGATCGTCATCGCATCTTTTCTAGTCACGTTCTTTTCGGCGTCGCAGGACGTGGTCATCGATGCCTATCGACGTGAAACGCTGGCTGATGCCGAGCAGGGGCTCGGTGCGACGTTCGTAACGTATGGCTACCGGATCGGAATGCTAGTCGCATCGGCTGGCGGCCTCATTCTTGCCGATACGATCGGTTTCCAGGGGGTTTACCTGATCATGGCCGCGGTCATGGCATCGATGCTGATCGTCACGGCGGTGGCGCCGGAGCCGGAGCCAGCTAGCGGAGAACCGACGACGCTCAAAGCCGCTTTTCTTGGCCCGCTGTTGGAATTTTTCCAGCGCCATGAGGTTTCCAGTGGTGCCTGGCTGGTATTGACGTTCGTCTTGATCTTCAAGCTCGGTGACAACATCGCCAGTCACATGACGATACCGTTCTACCTGCAAACCGGGTTCTCGAACACTGAAGTCGGTACCGTGGCCAAGGCGTTCGGGCTGGCGCCCCTGCTGTTCGGTCTGTTCTTGGGAGGTGTTCTGAATCTGAAGCTCGGCTTGTACCGCACCTTGATCGTTGCAGGCGTCTTGCAGGGAGTCTCTACGGCGGGCTTCGCCGTGCTTGCGCTCGTCGGGGACGATCTTTGGTGGCTTGCCGCGGTCATCGGTTTCGAGAACTTGAGTGGCGGAATGGGAACCGCGGCCTTGCTCGCCTTCATGGCCCATTTAACCGACCGCCGGTTCACTGCGGCGCAGTTCGCGATGCTTAGCGCTCTGGCGAGTGTGCCGCGTGCCCTCTTGACGGCACCGAGTGGGTGGCTCGCAACACAGATGGGCTGGATAAATTTTTTCGTCTTCGCCGCGCTCATTGCGATACCGGGGCTGCTGCTCCTGCTAAGTTTCCAAAGTTGGTTTCCCGAGCACAGACCCGTCGCATCGGTGATCGAAAGCGGCTCATCATGACTGTCCGACTATGTGCGCTCGACCAGCTTTCCGATCCAGGCGCGATTGAGCTCAGCTGGGGCGCTGGAGACTGGCCGCTGTCACTGTTCGTCGTGCGACGCGGAGAAGCGGTGCATGGTTTCCTGAATCGCTGCCCGCATGCCGGCCATGAGCTCAATATGAAGCCGGATGAATTCCTTACCCGCGACGGCGAGCTGATCATGTGCCGCTCGCATGGCGCGCGATTCCGTATTGAGGATGGGCTGTGCGTGCTCGGCCCGTGTCCGGGCGCATCTCTGCGAGCTTTCGCCGTCGAGCTTGTCGACGGGTTTGTCGTGGTGGCGCAGGCCGAGCTCGAGCGGCTCTCTGCAGCGGCTGGGCATTGAGCGGTTCCCGAGATCAGCGCAGCCGGTAGTACAGGTCCCAGACCTCGTGCCCAAGGCGCTGGCCGCGGCGCTCGAACTTCG
>JAHEEM010000054.1:0-14697 GCA_024640695.1 Rhodospirillaceae bacterium
TCCGTGAACCGAGCTCACCGATCCGCAGCGAGCAGCACCATATCACGACCCCAGGCCGCTCCGGTACTGCCCCCCCGGGAATGTGGCTGGAATTCCGCCAATCCGACTCTGGCGTCGTTAACAGCGAACCGAGATCCGAGCGTCCGCCTTGATGCCATCCGCTTTCAGCCGCGCGCCTGCGAGCAGATTACTTCGCAGACTCAGTCAGCCAGCGCCTCCCATGATGGGACCCTCGGATGCCCTATACTCGCAAAGGATGCAGCGGTGGAGCGAGTTTTGAGCGGGCACGCCGATCCTTGGGCACGAGTCGTCGCGCATGCCGACATGGATGCGTTCTACGCCGCCGTCGAGCAGCTCGACGATCCCGGCTTACGCGGCCGCCCGATCCTAGTCGGGCCCAAGAGCGGCCGCGGCGTCGTGCTTACCGCAAGCTACGAGGCGCGGCCGGCGCGCGTCGGCAGCGGCATGCCGATAGCGCTTGCGCGCAGACGCTGCCCCGACGCGATCATCGTGCCGCCGCGGTTCGAGCGCTACAGCGAGATCTCGGCAAAGATCATGGCCGTGTTCGCGGATTTCTCACCAGCCGTCGAGCCCATCAGCCTCGACGAGGCCTTCCTCGAGATGACGGGCAGCGGACACATCTTTGGGCCACCGGAAAGTTTTGGTCACCGCCTCAAAACCGCGGTGCGCGATGCCACGGGCGGGCTGACAGTGTCCGTTGGGGTGTCCGGCACGAAATACGTCGCAAAGGTTGCGAGCGGATACCACAAGCCTGATGGCCTGACCGTCGTGCCGCCCGAGACCGCCCAGGCCTGGCTCGCGCCTCAGCCGGTGGCTGTTCTCTGGGGCGCGGGACCGAAAACCCAACAGAAGCTCGCCAAGCTCGGGCTCAGAACCGTCGGCGATGTAGCGGCATGGGGCGAGGACCGGCTCGCGGACGCGCTTGGTCGGACAGGCCGGCATTTCTATGCGCTTGCCTTGGGGAAGGATCCCCGGCCCGTCGCAAGTTCACGTCAGGCGAAGAGCCTGAGCTGCGAACGCACGCTCCGCGAAGACGTCAAACGCACTGATGAGATCTGCTTCCACCTGCGTAAGGCCGCCGAAGACGTCGCACGACGTCTGCGGCGCCGAGCAACGGTTGCGCGCGGCGTTCGCGTCAAACTCAAACGGAGCGACTTTCAGGTACTGACACGGCAGCGCCGCCTTCCGGACCCGACCTGTGCATCCGAAACGCTCTACCGCTGCGCAGAATCGCTCCTCGCAGAGTTCGATGATCCGGGACCGTTTCGACTGATCGGCGTCACCGCCTACGATCTCGAAACGGCACCCGACGAACCGCAGCTTGACCTGCTCACCGCCGGCAACGAGCGTAGTGACCGACTCGACCGCATGCTTGACGAAGTCATTGAGCGGTTCGGACCGGGTGCCGTGCGACGGGCTCGCGACCTTCAGCGCGGCACAGTGCTCGACAGCGGTGTTACTCTCGATTTCCTGAAGGACGACAGCGAGAATCGATGAGCCGTAATGGTTTCGCGACGGAGTCGTTCATCCTTTCAATCGAAGAGCTCGAGTTGCGGGGACCGCCCTCACAGTCCGAATCCTCCAACAGGTTTTCTATCTAGCATCGAAACTGGGGTAAGATCAGTTGGGATAGTCCTTACAATGGCCCACAAAGATCGTGGACAGCGGAGCCAACCATGTCCCAACTATCATTCCAGCTTCCTATCGCCATTCTATTCGCCGTCAGTCTGCCCGCTGATGCACAACAGCAGTTAGCGGCGCTCCCCGACGGCCCCGGCAAGGAACTCGTCGAGGCCGCCTGTGTAGCCTGCCACGAGACCGACATCATCTTCAGCTCGGCGGGCTATACCCATGCGCAGTGGAGCTACCTGATCGACGGGATGATCGCGCTGCCCGACGCACTGAAATCGAACATCCTGCAATACCTCGCGACGAGCTTCCCCGAGAAGTACGATCGCCGCCCAACGCTCGCGCCTGGTGAGCACAAAGTCACTTTTCTTGAGTGGCGCGTGCCGACGCGCGGGCAACGGCCACGGGATCCGGTCATGACACCCGACGGCATGATCTATTGGGCGGGGATGTACGGCGACTTGATCGGCCGGCTGAATCCGAAGACCGGCGAGATGACAGAGTGGCGGCTCGAACCAGGCGCGCATCCGCACAGCATCATCAATGACCTCGCCGGCAACATCTGGTACACGGGCAACGGCAACGGCACGGTTGGGAAGCTGGATCCGGACACGGGTGCCATTACGGTTCACGCGATGCCAGATCCCGCCGCGCGCGATCCGCACACGGCAATCTTTACGCGCAGCGGCGACTATTGGTTCACTGTTCAGAACAGCAACATGGTCGGCCGCTTGGTTCCCGACACCGGCGAAATCCGACTGGTAGACATTCCGACCACGGGTGCCCGCCCCTACGGTCTCGAGGAGGATTCATCGGGGATGATTTGGATTGGCTACCGCGGCGCATCGAAGCTCGGGCGCGTCGACCCGGATTCCTGGAGGGTCATGGAATTCGATACGCCGAACCCAAATCCGGAATCCCACCACGGCAACCACTACAACCGACGGCTTTCGATCGATAGCCACGATATGGTCTGGTATGTCGACTCGGGCCGCGGCTACCTGGGGCGGCTGAACCCAAAGACGGGCGAGATCAAGGAATGGGTCACGCCAAGCGGACCAGGCTCGCACCCGTATGCGATCGAGGTCGTCAACGACGTTGTCTGGCTCAATGAATCTGAACAACGGCCAGATGTATTGCTGCGTTTCGATCCGGAGACCGAGCAATTCCAGAGCTGGCCCATTCCCTCGGGCTTCGGAATTATCCGCAACATGCGCGAGACGCCTGATGGCAACCTCGTGATCCACCAGAGCAGCACGAATACGGTAGGGCTAGTGCTCATCGACCACGAGAGCGCGTGGCTGCCTGGACCGTATCGGCCCTAGTAGCATTACGGGGTCAATCCGCAGTCTTTGAGGATAACCGTGATACGAGAGTATTACCTCAGCCGAAGCGGTCCATCTCCTCGACGCACCGAGTCGGTTGCGACGCGCTCGATAAGCGATCCGAGACGAAGCGTCGTGTCCTCGCCGACTCACTGCACGTCTGCCGGCGAGCCAAGTGAACGCAGCAATTCGTGGCAAACGACGCGTATCGTCATTTGGGAACCGATATGAAACTCAGCATCGCTTTGTTCGTTGTCGCAACGCTTCCTGCCCTAGCCTTCGCGCATCATTCCACCGGTGGATTCTACGACCGGTCCGTGACAGTCGAGATCACCGGAACCGTGAAAGAGTTTTTCTGGCGCAATCCCCATGTGGGACTGATGCTCGAAGTCGAGAACGACGCGGGCGAGTTTGAGATGTGGGACATCGAGGGGGGCGCTTGGAACTCTGTGCAGCGAAACGGCGTCACGCCCGAGACAGTCACGGCCGGGGAGACGATCAGAGTTGCCGGCGCGCCGGCGCGCCAGGACGTGAATGCCATCTTCGCGACCCACATGCAGTTGTCGAGCGGCGAGGAATTTGTCCTATCCGACCGCAAACAGCCACCCCGCTGGGCAGATCAGACGGCGCAGGCCGAAATATCTGCCAGCGTGGCCGCCGCGGCAAAGGAAACTGCTTCGGGAATCTTTCGCGTCTGGAGCTACGACGGGAATCTCTACCGGCTGCGGGCGCCCCTCGCATTGACAGCAGCGGCGCAAGCCTTACAGGACCAATGGGACCAGACCCGCGACGATCCCGGGCTACGCTGCGATGCGCCTGGAATGCCCAACGCAGTCCTGAATCCCTATCCGATTCAGCTCATCGACGAGGGTGATCAAATCCGTCTCTTGATCGAGGAATGGGACGGCAACCGAGTCATCTACATGAATCCCGCAACGACACCGACGAACCCAAGCGCGGACCGGCTCGGCCACTCCGTGGGGCGCTGGGAGGGAAATACGCTTGTCGTGGAGATCGACCACGTATCTTGGCCGTATTTGGATGATTCCGGTACGCCCATGAGCGATAACGTGACCATGATCGAGAGATTCACGCTCAGCGCGGACGAGACGGGTCTGGATTACGAGGTCACCGTGACCGATCCTGCGAATCTGATCGAGCCTGCCGTTTGGGTCAATTCCTACGTCTGGATTCCGGGCGCGGACGTAAAGCCGTTCGAGTGCACGCAGCGGCAAACCGGCGGCAGCGTTTATGACAACTAGATTCGCCGATATTTATGGTGGGCCGTCCAGCAGCCGAACCTGCGAGCATCGGATTGAAAACCATTCAGAATATTTACTTGACTATTTAACTTAGGAAACTTTGTCTACCAAGAACTTTCCGAAAGCATCCTAAGACGGCGTAATTCGAAAGCCGCTGGCAGACGCTTCCGAGAAGATGTCAACGCAGGCACTGCATCAATCGAAGGCACGGAAAGTGCGCGACTGAGGCAATACTCGCACGGCCTACTCGCGTTCCGAAAACAGCCCCAGCTCCTGCCACATCCACGCGAAGTCGTAAGCCTTTTCTCCCGTCTGGCTGGCACGCCGAGCCTCGCTGCGTTCCATTTCCTTGAGCCAATCAAGCACCTTTTGCCGACCGACTTTCGATCGCAAGGCCTGGCGGGGTGTCTTGTCGCCGAGCGCGGGAATACGGGACCGCATGGTCTCGCGATAGTGTCGGTCGAAAAGCGCCTGCTTGATGCTGGCGAGTTCCTCGGCCGAGAGCTCTTCCGACAGATCGGGCTGGGCTCCTTCATCAGACTCGCTGACGAGATGAGGGGGCTGATACACCGTGACCGCAGAACCGATCGCATCACCCAACACATCGCGCAACCGAGCGATCCCACTTTCCATGCTTTCGTGAGAGTTGGCGCTGAACTCGAGGTGATCCCCAGCGAGCTCCGCATGCCCGAAGATCACTTCGCCCGTCGGCAGCTGGCTAATGACGCGATAGCGCCCGCTGCCTTTTTTCAATGTTCTCGCGGACCCGCCGACAAGCACCCAAGACGACGGGTCAACTCCGGTCCGTCGCCATTCGCGGGCAGTGTCGAGCCGGCGCGCTATCTCACCGGGCTCAGCCTTGAGGGGCAGCTTCGCCTTTCCGAATAAAAGCGGCTCTCCCTCGGCGTCAGAGACTTCGTCTTGCCGGAGACCGTCAATCGCCTCCGATAACCAGGCCGCGGTTACGAGTAATGGCAGATCCTCTACCTGCAGGGCGCGACGCTTTGTCGACCGGCGATCCTGAGCGCGCTTGAGCACTTCGGCAAGGGCCTTTGCCGACTGGCGCTCCAGCAACAAGATGCCGCCTGTCAGCACCTGGCCTTCCCCCTCCTCAACTACACGGGCAGCGAGCACATCCCAGCGCGCCGCATCCAGCGTGGCGGCCTTCTCGCGCACAAAGATCGGCGCTCCGTCGTTCACGAGATCGCGTAGTTTCAAGCCGCGTTCGCGCTGGACCTCGACAACCTCATATAGACCGAGGCTGCTGTCGGCCATTGCTTCGAGGTAGCGACGCGCCTGAGGTGCTTCGCGCCACCCGGCGCGCTGGAGATAAACACGGGCGAAAGATGGCACATCCACCGAGCCGCGTGTCGCGAAGTCCTCAAAGACCAGCCCAAACAGATGCTGGTGCCAGTCGTTCTCCTCGATCGCACCAGTGACCGCCTCAGCCGATATCCCTAAAACGTCCGCCGCATGATCAAGGTGCTCATGCCAGATGTCGAACAGCAGCGGTTCCCACTCGGGCCTCTTGGCATACTTCAGGAGGTTCTTGACGAGCGAATCGATGCTTTTCATAGAAACGAAGTCCGCCTGTTGATTTGCATTCTCGATTAACCCATCTCTGCAGGTGTTGCGTTGAATAATCGACCCACCGGTCGGAAGCTGGCGCTCAAATATTATCCGACACTGGTTCGGCCTGAATGGCGCCAGCCAGCCGACCAACCGCTCGTGTCTACCTTTGGAGGTTCACGCTATAGCCCGCGCACATCTGAGTCTTCCAATAGCTGCTCACGCTCAGCCGCGCTTTTGGCAGATTGCTCGGCATCGGACATGTCTTGCCATGCCTGCCATTCCTTTGAATTCGGTTGCCATCCGAGTCCCATCGAAAAGCGCCACATATCCCGCCCTTCATGCGTGTCACGCTCTAAGCGCAACTTCAGCTTGTAGGGCACCTTGTCAAAACTTACTTCAACAATACGAAAATTTGCATCCATAACCTCCCGACCGAAGCTCCAATCGGGGTATTTAGCCCGCAGTAATTCTACGTAGCGACGGGCACCTTCACGCGCCTCGCCCTCGCTGGCAAACCAACTGGCCGCACTAATGTAACCAACGGTTCGCGTTACGGGGGTAGCAACCAAGACAACCTGTTTGATGTCGGCCGGCTTGAGCGGACTGTTCGCCACAATCAGCAGATTTCCCGTGGTTGTACGCTCGGCAGCCTGCGATGGTTCTGTATAGCCTGTTCCGAGGTCATAGCCCATAAACTGGCCATTATTCGCGTCTGCAAAAGCAACAACAGGCAATGCAAAAAAACACAACAGCAAAGATCCAGCACGCATTGAGAATATCCTCAGCCGACGAAGTACCGTAATTTTAGGCCCACATAGTTCAGATATCTGCTTTGGGTTAGCAGCGGTTGCTAAAGATTCTATCACCAAGGCTCGCCGCTTCTTCGCTCAAGCAACGCCTCGGCGAATTCCCGATGCTATAGCGGTAGCTCGTACGCATTCCGGCGAATCGTATGACGCATCGTTGCCATTCGGGCATCCGACGATTCGCTGTTCTGCTGCAGTTCGACAGCTACGAAACGATTCCAGCAACGATTCCAACGTTGGCAAGCAGCGCGTCAACCTGCAATAGGTCGACCTTCGTAATTCTTATTCTCGATTCGAGTGGGACGGGGTGATACCAGAGAACCGCGACCGTCTCTAGTAGGTCGGGAGCCGCCGCTCAAATATACTCTATGGGCCATCGAGGCGAATGTCTGCCCTCAGCAGCGGTTCAGACACGACCCCATCGCGCGTCATCATGACGTTCGCGGGCTTTAAATCGCGATGCACGACGCTTTTTTCATGCGCCGCTTCGAGCGCTTCGGAAATCTGCAGCCCGATCCGCAGTGCGTCCTCGACAGGTAGCGGCCCGCCCTTGAGCTTCTCCTCGAGCGTCTCTCCCTCGATGAGCTCCATCACGATGAATTGCGTGCCCTCGTGCTCGTCCAGGCCGTAACTCGCGCCGATGTGAGCATGGTTGAGGGTGGCGAGCAGCTTGGCTTCGCGCTCGAAGCGAGCGAATCGATCGGGGTCCTCGGCTAAGGCGCTCGGTAGGATCTTGATCGCGACGTCGCGACCAAGCTTGGTATCGGTTGCCCGATACACCTCGCCCATGCCACCGGCGCCTATCGCCTCAGCGATTTCGAACGGACCGAAGCGCGTGCCGGAAGTCAGTGCCATCGTCAGACCGAGCCCTCGCGAGAACCGGTACGTCCCCGCTCATCGTTATTCAGCGGATTCTACTAGATAGAGCGCGTGCCGCCGCACTTGGCAAACGGCAGCTGTCGATTTCTGGTCTGGCTGAGTCGGCGTTCGATGCAAATATCGCCGGGAAGTGGCTCAACCTTAGGCGCCAATCAACAGCTATGCTGTCCGCGCCCTCTTCGCCCGGTCGAGATCGTAGGTGGCCTGAAAATTCATCCAGATCTTCGGCGAGGTTCCCAATATCTCGGCAAGATCGAGCGCTGCCTCCGCCGTCACACCTCGTTTACCGCGAATCAACTCGTTAACACGCGCCTTCGTCCAGCCAATTTTTTCCGCAAACGCGGCCTGGCTCATCCCTAGCGGCTGCAGAAACTCCTCGAGCAGGATCTCGCCGGGGTGAAACGGATTTTTCGGTTCCTTTGCCATGCTTCGCTGCTCCATCAGTGATAGTCCACGATCTGCACTTCGAACGCGTTACCACCGCTCCATCGAAAAACAACTCGCCATTGATCGTTGATCCGTATTGAGTGAAACCCCTTGAAGTCGCCTTTCAAACCTTCGAGCCGATTACCGGGGGGTGATTTGAAATCCCTCAAATACGCCGCCTCGTGCACGTACTGCAGTTTTCGCCTCGCGGCTCGGCGCAGTTCCGGCGGAAACGCCTTCGTTGCCTTGCTATTCTTGTCATTAAATAGGTCATTAGCCAGAGTGTTTCCGAAGGATTCAATCACGTACCTATATTATCGGAACTCGATAATTCTCGCAAAGTGCCCTCCTCCAGCTTCGCTCTCGGTCGTCGTGCCGCATTACTTGCTCGCCAGCGCCGCCCGTTCCCAGTTCGTGATGACGCTGAGCGTGGGCGCGGGAGCGTCCGGTTGGACTTGGACCAGGCAGCGCTGGCAATCGGCGATTTGCAGCGCGATGCCTAGCGCTTCGTCGGGCGGGAGCGGACCTTGCTCGATACGATCGGCAAGCGTCGAGCCTTCGACGAGTTCCATTACGAGCACCATACCGCCGTCGTTTGTTTCCAGACCATAGATCTGGGCGATGTTCGGATGGTTAAGCGCTGCGCGCGTTTTTGCTTCGCGTGCGAAGCGCTCCACGCGCGGGGTGGCATTCGCAAATGACACCGGCAACACCTTGGTCGCGACGTCACGCTCCAGCGTCGTGTCGGTCGTCCGATAGAGGACGCCCATTCCGCCGGAGCCAATCTCCTCGCCGACAGTATAGGGGCCAATCTGAGCGCCTGGGTTCAATGCCATGGATAGATCCACAGTTCCGACTGAAAGCCGGCCGATATCTCCAGAAATTGCCCTTGGATAGCCGCGAAGGACTTCTTCTTAGCAGCTGCGAGCACCATCCTCCCTCAGGATTGGCAGCGTTCGCGACAGTGCGATCGTCATTCAAGCCATATTGTTCTGATATTGCGGCCGTACACGTTTGTTAATAAGTCCTCGGAATGGGTCTAGGCCCTGACACTGCGAGCGGCCGATTCCGAACCATAACCGACATTCAGGAGGGATCGATCCAAAAAGTAAACATTGGAATGGTATATTCCCAGAAACATGGGGAATGATAGTTCGGGACTCTTAGCAGTAGTGCAGCCAGAATCTACACAATTCTCTCTGAGCGACAGGTTTTAGAATTACTGGCGCCCTCGAGATCTGTGCGGGAGGAATCGTTCTAGATAGTTCTGGGGAATTGCGATGAGACATTTACTGGAACACATAGCAATCATCGCCCTTGTCGTGATCGCGGCGCCCCTCGCGGCTCAGAATTTACCCAGTAGCAATGACACGCAGAGCGCGCTTGCACCCTCCACAAAAACGCTTGCCGTTCTACCGTTTGAGGTTCTGACGGACACCCCAAGGGTATGGAGCTGGCCGAATCCGCCTTCGAAAGAACGCTGAGTGCGCTCACATCGATCGACGGAGTCCTTGTGATCGGCCCTGAAACTACATTGCCGTATGCAGATTCCCAGCTGTCACGCGATGACATTGATGATATCTCAGAAAAGCTTGGCGCTGTTGCGGTCCTGCAAACCAGTGTCAGGGCGCAGGGCCCGGTGTTTAGCTTCGAACTATCACTTAGCCGACCGGGCGGTGGCAGTGGTTACGGAGCCCCCATTGGCTTCCTGAGTCCCGATACGCAGATAACAATATATGCCAGTGATGGGCAAGCCATGGCGTTGGATCCCGATGCCATGCTGGAAATGCAGCTCTCCCGGCTCGTCAATGATGTTCAAGCACTGTTCTTGCCGGAATCTATTGAAAATCTACAGCAAATAACAGCAACTAACCGAGCGATCTTTCTGGATACCAGCTTGAGGCTGCGCGAGCGGATGGATGCACTCAGAGAGCTCACGCCTCTGCGGATGGACGGGCGCCATATCGGCAAGGACGCGAAATCGTTGGCGGGCGAAGTAGCGGCCGCGGCCGTGGACCTGGCAACGACCACCGACAACGCCTTTGTCCGCGAGCAGCTCTGGCGCGCGATGACCGGCATCGGCGATCCGTACTTAATGGCCCCGCTCCTTCAGTCTCTCGCCTCAGACCCGGATAAAGACGTCCGGATCGCAGCTGCGAAAGCGCTCCAACAAGACTTTTTCGAAGAGCCGAGTGTCCGCGACGCACTCGAATACGCGATGACGAGTGACCCGTCCGAGAAAGTGCGCACGCAGATCGGTTTCTCGATGCTGGATGCCGCGGGGCAGACCGAGGCGTTGAGCGCAACTGTCCTGAACAAGTTCCTTCCTGACTGGGATCGGACACGCGCCTTCTCTCAGCTCCTGGGTGAATGGAATGCGACTAACGAAGTCGACGCTGCGCTTACAGCCGCGATGGTTGAATTGACGCTGAACACCAGGACCCCTCGCGCGCGAATAGATGCGCTGTCTATCCTTAGCAGAGTCGACGATCCCAGTCTCGCTGACCTGTTCCTCACGGCCTTAGCACGCGATTCGGATGAGGGTGTGCGCGAAACGGGTCTCTCCACAGCCTACAGCGACATATCGAAGAGGACGGCGTTCGGGAAGCGCTTGAACAAGCGTTAGTAAACGACAGCTCACCGCTCATTCGCAAAGTCATCGAGGACACCCTTCGCGACGAACAACAGCGCAGTCCGGCGGCCTCAGCGAAAACGATCATGGATCCCTTTGCTGCTGAGCAAGACAAAGCGACTGCCTGGAGAATGATGCGCGCAGACGCCGCTGATTGTTGGACAGATTCGATCGTTACAGAAGTCGTGCGTATTGGACTGACATCCACCGAACCCAACGTGCGAGCAGACGTCTGGCGGAACGCCCACGCCGCTCACACACACCCTCTATTGCTGCAACCGCTTCTCCACGCACTGTCGAGTGACCCGATTGGCTCGGTACGCGCGGAAGCGGCGGAAACGCTTAACTTATACCTCGATCAGCCGGGCATACGTGCAGCGCTGGAGTCAGCTGCTGCATATGACATCGACGCCGAAGTTCGACAGCAGGCTGAGGCAGCCTTGGCTGACCCGCAGAACAGCTTTTGAGGATTTTCAGTTGTCCAGACGTGACCAATAACAGGCGTAAGCGGGACATGAACCCCAAGGAAATCGGACGTGCGCTCTCCGGCGCGAGCGTTGGACGCGATCTAAGCTGCGTTTGTCGACGTTAACGGGGGTCAACCCGGTAGAATTGGCTCCTCAGCAGAAACCGGGGAAGCCGAGGTGGTGCTAGGTGTTTGACGTTCATTCCCGCCGCAGTGTTCTAGGTCAGCTCGGCAAGCTCTTTGCGGCGATTGCGGCATCGAAGTGGGTATCGCCGCGAGCTTTTGCGCAGGCATCAGCAGAAACGGCTACGTCGCTGTTTGCGTACGTGGGGTGCTTTACGACCGAGGAGCGCGGCGCAAGCGGCGAAGGAATCAATGTCTATCGCGTGGATCCGGTGTCCGGGGATTGGGACCACATTCAGCTCGTCGCCGATCTGGTGAACCCGTCATTCTTGACACTCAACCACGACGGTCGGTTTCTGTATTCGGTACACGGTGACGAGACCTACGCAACGGCGTTCGCCATTGACACGACAAGCGGTCGACTAACGTTCCTGAACCGTCAGGAGACTGGCGGTACCAACGGCGTGCATCTTGCGGTCGATCCAAGCAACCGCTTCCTAGTGGTCTCCAACTACGCCTCCGGATCAATGGCCGTACTGCCAATCAACAGGGACGGCTCGCTCGCGCCACGCAGCGACCTCGTCGAGCTGCCCGGCTCGCCCGGGCCACATCCGACACAGCAAACGAGCTCGCACCCGCACCACAATCCTTTTGATCCCGAAGGGCGCTTTCTACTTGTGCCGGACAAGGGGCTGGATAGGATATTCGTGCTCAAGCTCGATGACTCGAGTGGAACGCTGATCTGGGCTGACACGCCATCGGTCGCGGCTGCACCGGGCGCGGGCCCGCGGCACGCCGCGTTTCATCCGACGCTGCCAACTGCCTATGTGCTCAATGAGCTGGATTCCAGCCTAGCTGTCTACGCGTACGATTCACAGAACGGCGAATTGAACCGCAAGCAGCTGTTGTCGACACTGCCAAACGATTTTACCGGCAACAGCACGACGGCCGAGATTGCCGCGCATCCATCCGGACGGTTCCTCTACTGCTCGAATCGCGGTCACGACAGCATCACCGCCTACGGCGTCGACCAGACCACAGGCTTGTTGACTCTACTCGGGTGGACGCCGACCGGTGGTGAGCGGCCACGATACTTCGGACTCGATCCTTCAGGTACGTTCCTCTTTGCCTGTAATGAAAGGAGTCATAGCATCGTGGCCTTCCGGATTGACCCAGCAACCGGCGCACTGGCCGAAACCGGGCAAGAAGTAGAAACGGGGAGCCCGGTTACGATCGTATTCAGAGATCCGCGCGCCTGAGTTCCGATTTCTGAGCGTCGCCGAGTTGCTGCTTCTTGGCCGACAGCTGTCGATCAACTCGCGGCGTTAACAGACTGTTAACGTCCACAAGCGCAAAGTTCACGGCAGAATCTGTACTTCGGGTATCGACCCAATCCGGCCTGTAAAAAAACCCAGCAAGATCGGCGCTATTTAGTAGAATCCGACTCACTAACAGGCATACGCGGGGACCTAATCGTTCTCGTAAGGAATTCAGACAGACGATGGCTCTAGCTGCCGGCACCCGCTTTGGCCCATATGAGCTTGCTGACCAGCTCGGCAAGGGTGGCATGGGTGAGGTGTATCGTGCGCATGACCAAACGCTCGAGCGTGACGTCACCTTCAAGGTGCTGCCGCCGTCGTTCGCGTCGGACGAGAATCGGGTTGCTCACTTCGAGCAGGAAGCGAAGACACTCGCGTCGCTCAATCACGTCAACATCGCTCATATATATGGGCTCGAACGCAGCGACGGCACCACCGCGCTTGCGATGGAACTCATGGATACTTCATTTACAACATTCTCCTCTCTATAGTTAGAGGCCAGGCGCTGCATCCACCGGATGAAAACACAGCCGGAAGCGGTCGCGAACTTTAGGACGACAAAAATGAACGAAGATCATGGCAAGTTAATTCTCCGGCTTATGCTCGGTTTGCTGATGCTGTTTCACGGTATCGATAAAATAATTGGTGGTATCGAGGGCATCATCAATCGCTTCGAAGGCATTGGCTTGCCGGGCGCACTGGTTTACCTCATCTATCTCGGCGAGATTGTGGCTCCCGTGCTCGTAGTGATCGGATATTGGACGCGCGCTGCAGCGTTTATTATTGCGGGCAATATGGTTGTTGCAATCCTCGTTGCGCACTCGGGCGACTTCTTCACACTGACACCCAACGGGGGTTATGGGCTCGAGCTGCAGTTTTTCTACCTGCTGTCTGCAGTCGCAATCATCGCACTCGGCGCCGGTCGCTACAGCGTCGCAGGCGCGCAGGGAAAATGGAATTGAGGCTGCACCGAACGGCGGCGGCCGGCTGATAGCCAGATTGGCGGATTGAAATCTCCCGGACCGAAGAACTGCCCTTCTGACGTCGGGAAATATTATTGAGAAGGTCTTTGAGCGACCCAAAGCGAACGTGACGAAAAACACACGAAATAGGGTCTCGGCATTTATCGAAGGGGGTTGTGTGAAAACTGCAAACCGGAAAGGGATCGCGGCAATCCTGGGCGCCTTACTCATTATTGCGCCGGTCGTTATCAGTGCCCAGGAATCCATACCTGTACCGGGGCAACGCGTGGTACTGGTAACCGGTTCCACCGGTGGGCTTGGCCGGGAAACTGCCAAGGAGCTGGCACGCCAGGGCGACCATGTCATCATCCACGGCCGCAATGCGGAGCGAGGTGAAGCACTCGTCGCGGAGATAACCGCGGAGGGTAACGGTAGCGCGCGATTCTATCGAGCCGACTTCGCGAATCTAATTGAGATCCGAGCATTGGGCGAATCCATACTTAGCGACTACGATCGTCTGGATGTGCTCGTGAACAACGCAGGGATATTTTTTCCAAATAGCACGGAACGGAGCCTCAGTGAGGACGGATACGAGCTCAACTTCCAGGTTAATTACCTGTCAGGATATATGCTCACTCGAATGCTGACTCCTCTGCTTGAAGCGAGTGCTCCAAGCCGCATCATCAACGTTTCGTCGGGCGCACAGCAGGCGCTTGACTTCGATGATCTAATGCTCGAATCGAGCTACGACGGAAGGCGAGCATACGCGCAGAGTAAACTGGCTCAGATAATGATGACTTTTGCTTTTGCAGACGATCTGTCCGAACGCGGGATCACAACCAATGCGCTTCATCCTTCTTCGCTTATGAATACGGATATGGTGCTGGAAGCCGGAATTGACCCGCGAAGCTCCGTGGAGACTGGTCGCGACGCCCTACTGCACCTGATCAACGATGACGAAGGCACGGGGAAATACTTCAGAGTTTTCGAGGAGGCGCAGGCTCGTCCACAAGCCTACGATACAGAAGCTTTGGCGCGTTTAATGGAGATTAGCGCTGACCTGGTATCGACGGGTCTCGATGATACGAATTAGTCAGCACTTCACTACGTCAGCGATGGCTACTTCTGGCCGATAACTGAGGTAGCTTCCGCTAGTTGACGACTGCATTGGAAGTGGAGGAGAAGATATGCCGAAGAAGAAAGACCTCACCATAGATTCCACCAGACGCCGCTTGCTGGCGACGGGCGCCGCGGCGGCGGCGGTGGCCGCCACTA
>JAHEEM010000054.1:14707-16117 GCA_024640695.1 Rhodospirillaceae bacterium
AAACAGAACAGGAGCAGGCGAGACGGCGTTCTTCGAAAGAAATGGCGTTCGTATCCATTATCAGGACACCGGTTCCGGTTTTCCGTTGTTGCTCATCCCAGGCGGCGGGTTGAACTCGGTGATGTCGTACTTCTTCGAGAGCAGAGCGCCGTTCAACCCCATGGAAGCGTTCGGGGATGAGTATCGCTATATTGTGATGGATCTGCGCAACGCGACCTCGGGCCAATCGTCAGGTCCGATCGAGATTGACCGGCCATGGGACTCACACACGGATGACCAGCTCGCCCTGCTCGATCACCTGGGTGTCGACCAGTTCATGGTGCTAGGTTTCTGTATCGGCGGACCTTTCATTTGGAATCTGCTGGAGCGCGCACCCGACCGAATCCCGGCGGCAGTGCTGGCCCAGCCCGTCGGTTTCAACCGGGCGTTTCCCAACTACTTCTTAGAAAGCAACACAAGTGGCTGGGGCGCTGAGATCAGGGCACAGCGACCCGAGATCACGGAGGAGATGGTCGCCACATTCATATCGAACATGTACGGCCAGGATGACTTCGTGTTCACAGTGTCGCGGGATTTCGTGCGTAACTGCGAAACGCCGATCCTGATTCTTCCGGACGACGTGATGGCTCATCCCTACGATATCGCCATGGAATCCGCGCTGCTTGCGCCGAACGCGCAGGTGAGCCTCTTCCCCTGGAAGCAGCCCGAGGACCGGATTCCCTTGGCGGTACGCCACGTTCGATCCTTTCTGCAGGAGCATCGGCCAACGTAATCCGCTGAGACAACCACTATTTCCGACACTCAGCTGGGTATCCCTGTTGATTTGCGTGCTCGATTGACCCACTTATCGAAGTATTTGCGTTGAATAGTTGACCCACCGAATACTAATAATCTCGTGGCCTTGCTGCCTGATTGATGGGTCAATATTCAATGCAAATCCCGGGTCCATTTTCGGAGCAAAACAACAAACACGCTTTTCGGCGTCACCTAACTCTGCGCCTCCGGCTCGGTCGCGCAGGTCGCCGCACGAGTGTAGGAAACATAAAAACCCTCCAAGTCGCCGTTCTCGGTATAGACCTGCATGCCGGCAAAACGCCAACCGGAGAGCGCCATCTCGGCATGCTTCTCAGTCATCCGTTCAGCCGCTCGGTTTCTACGCCCAAAGCCCGATACATCATGAAATATCGTAATCGCCTCTTCACAATGCATGGAGGGCTCGGGCGCAAGCGCGGTTCCTGCAGCCTCTTGGGCGAAAACGCCGGAACAGTGAAGGCTGAGTCCCAGAACAGTTATGTAGACTAGTCTCAAAGCAGTTCTCCTTTCTGATTTCCCGGACTAGATCAAGTCTGAAAACGAGTGTACCCATCGCGACTGGACCGAAAAACGTAGTAGTTCACACGCCGAGAAAGG
>JAHEEM010000254.1 GCA_024640695.1 Rhodospirillaceae bacterium
GATCACGGCGGAAGTATTTCAGTCCTGCTTTGCCTTTGGCGTGGTGTTCACGACGGACCTCAACCGGGACATGGCCTACCTCGTCGCGATAGAGCCGGAAATTCAGAATTTTTCCTATGCCTACGACCGGATACCGATCGACGCAGAACCTGACGAGCCTCCGCGGTCGATCACGACACCGCAGGTCGAGTTCGATCTCGCCGTTAAAGCCTACGATTCCGGCGGCCGGACGATGCTGGAGCGCACCTACTCCTCGGGTCGCGTCGCCGGCGAGCCTTACGAGGTCACTAACCGACCTTACGAGCGGATCAACGAGACCTTCCACACGGCGCTACAGCAGGTGATGCTGCGCGTCGCCGATGACCTACGCCCGCTTCTCGTCGGCCAGTGCGAGATCACGGATCTGGCGGGTCAGGGCTTCTGAGTCGGCTCGGAGGGCCCGCTTGCGCCCCTCCGAGCCGATATGTGACCGATTTGGCATATAGATATATCCTATAGTAATATACTGCCTCTGCGCTTGTTACAGTCCTACGGAGGGGATATGTCACGCATCGGCAATGTATTTCGAGACCACCCCGCGAGCGTCGGGGAGACCTACCTCGGGCACATGCGCTCGGCGCTCGGCTTCAGCTTCGCCATGGCCCGCGCGGCCGTCTGCTGCGCGATCCACGGGCTTCTGCCATTTCTCTTTCAGAAGACCGGCAGCCGCGCAATCGACGACTTGCACCGCAGGATGGTGCGCGAGCGCAGTAACCCTAGGGACCATGTGCCGACATCGACCCCCGCACGGCACCAGACGAGCCAGTCAGTCCCGCGCACCGCTGCTTAGGATCGTGCCCGGGTCGCGGCAGGGCGGCTTCGGCCTGCTGACGCGCTGCGTCGGAGCCACGCGCCGCTAGGCTTGGGCAACGACGACGCTATCCTCGGCCGCAGAACGCTGCGGCGGGTTGACGGCCTAGCGGAGCGAGAGGACAATTCGGTAACATCCGGACTCATTCGGAAACCGCTTTGTAAGGAGCTGACCCCGATGAAAACCAAGTTCCCCGTGCTCGCGCTAGCAGCACTCTCGGCGCTGCTCGGTTCCGTCGCATCCCTGGCACACCACGGACGGGCGTCCTACAGCAACGAGGTCGTCACGCTTCAGGCAACGGTGACTGAGTTCAAATTCATCAACCCGCACGTGCAAATCTACTTTGACATTACCAACGATTCCGGAGAGGTCGAGCATTGGCAGGGAGAGCTCACGGCCCCAAACAAGCTCGCCAGAGCAGGCTGGACAAAATCGACGTTCAGGCCCGGCGATCAGATCCGGATTAGCGGCCGCGCCGCGCGCAACGATGGGCACTCGGTTGCGATCAACGAAATCCTGACCAGCGACGGACAATCCCTGCCCTTATTTGAAACCCTCGACTGACAGCTGCCAGTTTGCCGCTGAAGCCACAGAGCCCACCAATGACAAAAACGAAACTTGCCAGCCGGCACGCGCCGGCACTCGGGCTTGCGCTGTTCGCGCTGGCTGTCGCGATCCCGTCAGGGGCCATCGCACAATTCGGCACGGGCAGCCCCGCGGAGGTCACTGAGCAAGCCGGCGGTCCAGCGCCCCCGCGCGATCTCACCGGCGTCTGGGCGCGGATTCGCCCCGAGGGCGCCTTTTTCAGCAACGCAACGTGGACCGAGGCGCCGCCGGAGCTCACCGCGTACGGTCAGGAGCTCTACTCGCAATCGCGTAACTCCAATGCGGGCGACTACGCACTGTCGGAGACGAACGACCCGGTGTTGACGCGCTGCTACCCGCCCGGAACGCCTCGGGTGTATTTTCACCCGTATCCGTTCGAGATCGTCTATACCGAGCGTGAGATGGTCATGCTCTACGAGTACGACCACATCGTGCGAAGAATCTACATTGACGGGCGCGATCACCCTGAAGATCCTGTGGCCTTATGGCAGGGCCATTCGATTGGCCAATGGCGCGATGACAACACATTCGTGATCGATACGGTTGCGATCGACGAGCGGACCTGGATGGACCGTGCCGGCTTCCAGCACAGTGACGAATTCCATGTCACGGAAGTCTTTCACCGTGTCGACCGGCGCACGCTGCAGATCGACATTACGATGGAAGACCCTAAGGTCCTCGCCAAACCGTGGGTTGCAGAGACGCTTTACTATCGGCTCGCACCACAGAATTGGGAGCTTAGCGAAATCAGCTGCTCGGGAGATTATCTGGATTTCAGCTCTTTCGAGGAGTTCCTCGAGAACTAGCGCAGCCGGGCCCCGCTCGCTCCTCGGCCCCAGGCCGCGCGGAGGCTCACAGCGCTGCCGGACATCTTTGGCGCCTGCCGTGGCGCCGATTCTCGCCACAACCCCTCGCGGGTTGGTTACAATTGCAAACGATTCTCATACTCACCGTTTGAGGTAATTTACGATGCAAGTTCTCCTGAAGCTCGCAACCGCCGCTCTAGTCCTCGGGACGGGCATGGCACCGGCAATCCACGCTCAAGAGGCCGGGCCGGTGTTTGCCGTCACCTACGTCGAAGTCACGCCCTCCTCCACCGAGCGTACGATCGAGCTGCTTAGCGAGCAAGCGCGGGCAAGCCGGGCGGACGCCGGGAATATCCGTTACCAGATCTTGCAGCGCACCGGGCGACCAAACCACTTCGCCATCCTGGACGCGTGGGAGTCGCAGGCCGCGCGCGATAAAAGCGCGGCCGCAGGCCATACCCGAACGTTTCGCACCGAGCTCGAGCCATTGCTGTACAGCCCGTACGACGAGCGGCCGAGCACGCCGATCATGGGAACAGCCGGCGCAGGTGGCGAAGGCGAGGTCTATGCAATCACGCACGTCGACATCATCCCGACGGCTGTGGAAGAGGGCACCGCGCTGGTTAAGGCATTGATCGATGCCACACGTCAGGAGCCCGGCGCAGTCGACATCGGCGTCATGGCGCAGAACAGCCGCCGCAATCACTTGACCTTATTCGAGGTCTGGTCGAGCGCCGAGCATCGTATCGCGCACGCGTCCACGGCACACGCCCGGCACTTCCGCCGGGAGCTGCTGACCCGCAGCGGCAGCCTCTACGACGAGCGGCTCTACCGGCGTCTCTGAAGGCCTGCGGATCTTATCGAGGACGCCGGCGCCCGCGCAGCAGTATGGCCAACCCAATGACCTTGGCTGACCTCAAGAAGGGTGATCGCGTGCGGATCGTTGCCGTCAATGCCGCATCGCCCAGCGTGCAGAGACTCATGATCATGGGGCTTGTCGAGGGTACTGAGCTCGATTTCCTAGGCGCGTCGCTGGGTGGCGATCCGCTGGAGTTTCGGCTCTGCGGCGGCGCTGTGTCTCTGCGCCGCGAAGATGGCAGCAACTTTGAGGTTACGCATCTGCACGTCGATGGCTAGTCCGTCTGGCACGATCGTAATTCCCGTTGACGCGCTGACGATCTCGCGCGGCCAAACAATCGCACTGGTCGGCAATCCGAACTCGGGCAAGAGCACGGTGTTCAACCGGCTGACCGGCCTGCGCCAAAAAACCGCGAACTATCCCGGCGTTACCGTCGAAAAGCGCGTCGGCCGCCTGCAGCTCGAAAAATCGCTCGTCGATATCGTCGATCTGCCAGGTACCTATGCGCTGAGCCCAGGCTCGGACGACGAGCGTATCGCAGTAGAGGTTCTCCTAGGCCGGGTGCCCGGCACCCCTCCGCCAGACGTGATACTGGCGGTCGTCGACGTTACACGCCTTTATCAGGGACTTTTTCTGCTCGAGCAGCTCATCGAGTTGGGCCGCCCGCTCGTGGTTGCGCTGACGATGACCGATGCGGCAATTCGCCGAAATATCGACGTCGATGCCAATGAGCTCAGCCGACGCCTCGACGGTGTACCCGTCTGCACCATCATTGCAACGACCGGCCGAGGCATGCCAGCGCTGCGTGCCGCGCTCATGGATGCGCTCGCCGCAGCACCACCGCGCCCCATAAGCTTTTGGCCGGCCCTGCGCGAAGCCGCTGAACGCATTGCCACAGACCTTGGCGACCGGAGCGCGGCCGATCTGAAACTCGTCGAGATTGAACGTGCGCTCATCGACGACGATCGGATCGCGATGCAGAAACTCACCGGTTTACTCGGTGATCAAGCACGACAGAGAATCGACGCCGCGCGCAGTGCGCTCTGCGGTGATCAGCCGCCGCTCGCAGTGGAAGCCCGGGCGCGTTACGCCTGGATCCGGGATGCGTTACCGAGCATCCAGACGTCGGCGACACCCCCGGCGCGACTCGGCGCAGCGGTTGTCGAATGGATCCATCGGCCGATGCCCGCAACCGGGCTCTTTCTGCTCGTCATGGCCATCGTATTTCAAGCCGTGTTTGCGTGGGCGACACCGGTCATGGATCTGATCGACGCGGCAACGAGTGGGTTGGGCGCGTTCATTTCCGCGTCCCTGCCGCCCGGGCTCTTGTCGAGTCTGCTCGTCGACGGCGTCATTGCCGGCGTCGGCAGCGTG
>JAHEEM010000255.1 GCA_024640695.1 Rhodospirillaceae bacterium
GGCGGCGTCGCCGAAATTGTCGGCCGGCGCCTGCGCGACATTGCAGCTGACCGGCAGGTGCTCTGCGTCACGCATCTCGCACAGGTCGCAAGCCAGGGCCAACATCACTTTCGAGTGACCAAGCTAACCGATGGTGAGACTTCGAGAACCAATGTCCGCGGGCTCACAGCCGACGAACGCGTCGAAGAGCTTTCGCGAATGCTGGGCGGTGTTGAGATCACAGATACGACCCGTGCGCACGCCGAGGAAATGATCCAGCGCGCTGGACACTAGCAGTACCGTCTCGATGTCAGGCAGGCGCGATCGCTCCCGACCATAACGCGGGATTATTCGGTATCTTTCGGCCGCACGTAGAGCACGAGGCTGTGCTCTTCGATGATGTAACCGTGCTTGTCGGCGATTTCCTGCTGGAGCTGCTCAATCCGATCGTCAAAGAACTCCACAACGGCGCCGGTCTTGAGGCAGATCATGTGATCGTGGTGCGTCCGGTCGGTGAGCTCGAACACGGCAGTACCGCCTTCGAAGTTGTGCCGCGAGACGAGGCCTGCGCCCTCGAACTGGGTCAACACGCGGTAAACGGTTGCTAGACCGAACTCCTCACCCGCTTCGAGCAGGGCTTTGTAGACCGCCTCGGCACTCAGGTGGCGCTCCGGGCTAGTCTCGAGGACCTCGAGAATCTTCAGCCTCGGGGAGGTGACTTTCAATCCAGCCTTACGGAGTTCGTTGCCGGTCACGTTCTACTCGCTGCCTTGGTGGGGTATCATGAACGTGCCATTATGACCGATTACCCTGCGCCGTCTCTACTGTGAATCACGTATTCCTCAACCGAATCAGCCAACTCATCGCGCTGAGCCTGCTTGCGCTCGGCTCGAGCGCTTGCGTGTACCGGATCGACATCCAGCAGGGCAATCTGCTCGAGGAGTCGGCCATCGAGCAGGCCGAAGTTGGCATGACCAAAAATCAGATTTTGTTCTTGCTCGGCACACCGATGGTCGTCGACAGCTTTCATGCGGATCGCTGGGATTACACCTACTATTTCAAACGCGGCCGGTCACGCAATATCGAGCGGCGCTGGCTGATCGTGTACTTCGATGGCGATCTCGTCTCGCGCATCGAGAAAGACGTGTCGCTCGATCCTGCGTCCTAGCTTGCGTCTCTCGACACGCAGCCGAGAAGTGCGGGGGGCTAGTGCACTATCTCTTCGTCTGGCCCATCACCCCGCCGCTGGATAGCGCTGCGCGGCGCATATCGCGCGGATCCAGCACTAACGGCCGACAGATCTCGACACGGTCACCCGCCCGCAGGATGTGCGCCTGCGCCACCCGTGTCTGATTGATACCCAGCACGAGCATAGTCGAATCAATAGCGGCGAACTCGGCAAGCAGGCCCGACCGATCGACCGCCTCCCGCGCCGTTAAACCCGGTGACCACGCAAGCTCGACAATCTTCTGCGTCTCGGGTCTGCCGTAGGCGACTTCGACAGTACGAGGGGCTTCCGGCTCAACCATAGATCTTCCCTGCCCGCTCTGTGAATGCGTCCATCTGCGAGCGGGCGAGTTCCTCGAACACAGGCTCAAACAAGAACTTAAGCGGCAACGAAGACACCTCAAAATCAAGCGCCAGTGTGATTTCGCAACCGTTGCCGGCCAAATCTTCGAAGCGCCAAGCACCGGTGAGCTTGCGGAACGGCCCCTCGAGTAACTCGATGTCTATACGAGCCGGACGATGGAGTCGGTTCCTGGTGGAGAATCGCTTGTGGACGGCGCCGACCCCCACGTCGAGCGTCGCCTCGAGACGCTCGTCGCTCGAGTGCTGCACTGTTGCACCTTGGCACCAGGGCAAGAAATCAGGGTAGCCTCTGACATCGTTCACCAGATCGAACATCTGGGCCGCGCTGTAAGGTACACGCGCCTTGCGACGTATCGACTTCACGGCAGCGTCAGAAAAGCCCGATGGCGTTAAGAAAGATCAGAATAACGGCAATCGGAGCAATGTACCTCGCAAGAAAACGCCAGGCGCGGTAGCTGCTGCCGGCCCCGGGATCGATCTCATCGGCCGTCGAATTCTGCGACATGATCCAACCTGCAAAAACTACGATTGCAAGCCCACCAAGTGGCAGCATGATGTTAGCCGTCAAGTAGTCGAGATTGTCAAAGAACGTGCCGCGCAGGAAGGTCACGTCGCTGAGCACGTTGAAAGAGAACACACTCAAGAATCCGAGCAGCCAGATCGACAGACCCAACGCCCAGGCCGCAACGAGCCGACCCACGCGCAGGGTCTCAATCAGCCAGGCAACGCCGGGTTCCATGAGGCTAATGGCCGAGGTCCAGGCCGCAAAGGTCAGCAGCAGAAAGAACCCGCCGGCAACGATTTGGCCACCGGGCATTTGCCCAAAAGCGAGCGGCAACGATTGGAATACGAGCCCCGGACCCGTCGCCGGATCGAGACCATTGGCGAAAACGATCGGGAAGATCACGAGTCCGGCGAGCATTGCGATGCCGGTGTCGGCTGCAACGATTGCCATCGACGTCTTGCCGATCGAATGCTCGTCGGGCAGATACGCTCCATAAGCCATCACGGCACCCATACCGACGCTCAGTGTGAAGAATGCATGTCCCAGAGCGATCAGCGCACCATCGCGCGTAAGCTCGGAAAATCGCGGCGCGAACATGAACTCGACAGCGCCCGCGAAGTCACCAGCGACCATCGAGTACCCGAGCAACACGAATAACAATGCAATCAACGCCGGCATCAGAACCCGCACCGCTTTTTCGAGACCCCGCTCTACTCCTTTGGCGACGACGGCTACTGTCATGACCATGAACACGGTATGCCAAGTACCGGTCGCCAAGGCACTGCCCGCCAGACCGCCGAATAAGGTGCCGACCGCATCAGCGTCGAGCCCGGAGAACGACCCCGATATCCCCTTCCAGACGTATGCAAATGCCCAGCCCGCAATAACGCTGTAATAGGAAAGAATCAGGATTCCGGCGCCGATACCGACGATGCCGACGATTGCCCACTTCGATGTGCCGCTCTCCTCGTCACCGATTAACCCCATTGTCGCGACCGGATTGCGGCGGCCGCGCCTGCCGATGAGGATCTCGGCCATCATGATCGGCAGACCGATCAGTGATACACACAGAAGGTAGAACAGCACGAAGGCGCCACCGCCGTTCTCACCGGCGATGTAAGGAAACTTCCAAACGTTCCCTAGCCCGACCGCGGATCCGGCAACTGCCAAGATAAAAGCGAAACGCGATGACCACTCACCGTGCAGAGAAATCCGTCGCTCCGTGGGCGGATCTGCGTCCATCGAATCTCCGAGCGTGTTTTTTGGAAGCAATTCTAGGATCATAGCGTGGCTATGGCCAGGAAACCCACCAAACAGTCATCTTCCACAATCGCTCAAAACAAGAAAGCGCGATATGACTACTTCATCGAAGAGCGCATCGAAGCAGGCGCTGTGCTTGAAGGTTGGGAGGTGAAAAGTCTGCGTGCGGGCAAAGCGCAGCTTTCGGAAAGTTATGTGATCTTGCGTGGCGGTGAGCTATGGCTACTCGGCTCCCACATCACGCCGTTGTCGTCTGCGTCGACGCACGTGAATGCTGATCCCGCCCGCACGCGCAAGCTGCTGCTGCATCGCGAAGAAATCGATCGGCTGACCGGGCTCGTCGAGCGTAAGGGCTATGCCCTCGTGCCGCTCGAGCTCTACTGGCGCAGAGGCCGGGCAAAGCTCGCCATCGGCCTGGCGCGCGGCAAGAAACAGTACGACAAGCGGGCGACCGAGAAGAATCGTGACTGGCAGCGGGACAAGTCTCGGGCCATGAAGGCTTTCGTCAAGGGCTAACGGGCCGAGCGAACTCGTTAAGGCCAATGGCCGGCGCTAATCTCTGCGGCGCCCGCAATGGCTCCAATCTCCCGGGGATATTCCAAGAATTCGGGAGCTCGCTTCTTGTATTTAGCCGGAATCGCCCTAAACTCTACGGTTCATGGGGGCGATCGGCTTCGACGTGGGTCGCGAACCCTCAAGTGCATGCCGAGGTGCAGAGTACCTCGTAAAACCATCTGCAAACCATTTAGTTGCCAACGACGACAACTACGCTCTAGCTGCCTAAAAACCAGCTTAGTGCCTTCCGCCCGGGTCGTGCTTGTGCGTCCGGATCCGGGAGTCATCCACACAAGCTCGCGGGATGGTACGTCTGGGACCTGAACGCTAAAACTTCACCAGACTGGCTCTGAGTTTTCCCCGCCCGCCGGGTAGCTCAGAGTAAGATTAAAGGCGGTATAAGCATGTAGACCTTGAGGCAGAGCACTTGCGGACGCGGGTTCGATTCCCGCCGCCTCCACCACTTCACTCAATAAAAACAATAACTTAAGTCGCTCATCCCCTCGCGGGGTGGGCTTACTTAGTGTTGAGTTGCATGCTCGATTGACCCACTTCGGCCACAATTTGCATTGAATAATTGACCCGCCAATCTCTATTGGTAG
>JAHEEM010000256.1 GCA_024640695.1 Rhodospirillaceae bacterium
CCTAAGGTGGATAGAGAGCTATGACGGCTAACCGAATAGAACGCTTATCGACCTCGCCCGCTGCGGCGACCCACGCCCGTGCAAAGCTCGAGTTCGACGTTCATAGGGTCCGCTGCGTCCTGAAGCACCAGCGGCACTACCTGCTCGTTCAGCACCATTCGCGGCGCGCGCGTAACGTGGGCAAATGGGCCCTGCCGGGCGGACGCCTCAAGTCGTGCGAGAAGCCCAAAGCGGGGCTGCGCCGAGAGTTGGACGAGGAATTGCAGCTGCGTGTTCCGCACCTGCTCAAGCTAGGCGACTGGCGCCACCGCAAAGAAAATCATCGAATCTTCGGCTGTGAGATCGAGCATCCGTTGAACTGGTTCAACTCCGAAGAGATCGCTGCCACCGGTTGGTTTACGTACGCTGAAGTGAAGATGCTTGCCCGCGCGTCGCGCCTGCACCGCGGCTTCGAGTTCGCGGCCATCCGGGAGTTCAAAGCCCGCCGCTCAAGCTGACGCACGCTTTTGTTCTGCGCCCGCTTTCAGCCGGCCCACAGGATGCAGCCGCTGCGCCCGCTAGCACTCGAACGCATGTATTATCGAGCAGATGACTCGACTAGCTTTGATTGCTGCTTCTCTGGCAGTGGCCTGTCTGATCAGCGCTTGCGGCAGAGCGTCAGATCCGACGCTCACGGACGACGTCATCGTCATCAAGTTTCCACACGTCGTCGCCCCCGGCACGCCAAAGGGTCAAGCCGCCACGCGCTTTGCGGAACTCGCTGAAGCGAGATTCCCTGGGCGGGTCGATGTGGAGGTCTACCCATCCGCGCAGCTCATGAACGACGACGACTCGATCGAGGCCTTGGCCTTCGGCGAAATACAAATGATTGCCGTGTCGCTGTCAAAATTCGACCGTCTTACGCATGCCTTCCAAGTGTTCGACCTGCCGTTTCTGTTCCCGGACATTGCCGGCGTAGAGCAGTTTCAGCAAAGCGCGGCAGGCGAGGCCTTGCTGACGACGTTGGCGGACGACGGCTTCCTGGGCCTGGCCTTCTGGCACAACGGCATGAAGCACTTTGGCGCGGGCACTCCCTTGCGGCGACCGGCGGATGCCGATGGGCTGAATTTTCGGATCATGGAGTCGGACGTGCTCCAGGCTCAGATAGAGGCTCTCGGCGGTAACCCGCAAAAGATGGCATATGGTGAGATCTACCAAGCACTGCAGACCGGCGCGATCGATGCGCAGGAAAATACGTGGTCCAACATATATTCCTCTAAGTTCTACGAAGTCCAGCCGTACTTCACGGTGACGAATCACGGCTATGTGGGGTACCTCGTTGCGGTCAATCCAACGTTCTGGAACGCCTTGCCGAGTGACATCCGGGCAGGGCTCGAGGAGATCGTCGCCGAGGTGACCGACTGGGGTAACGCGCAGTCTGTCGCTATTAACGAGGACAGCCGGGCAAAGCTAGAGCAGTCTGGGCGCACGAACATCCTCGAGCTATCCGCTGAAGAACTCAGCGCGTGGCGCGCCGCGGTTCAGCCCGTTTGGGAGCAGTTCTCCGACGAGATTGGCCCTGAGCTGATTGAGGCGACGCAGAACCCCGCGGCTACAAACCAACGCGCCGGCGCGAACTGACGTCTGCGGACAGGCTTCTCGATACAAGTCCGCAATCAACCGGAGCACACGTGGGAGTCGTAACACCAACTAACAAGGACGTCGAGCAGCTCGAAGGACTTCACCTCTATCACGGCGGCCAGTCCAACTGCTCGATGCGCGTGCGCATGACGCTGGAGGAAAAAGGCCTGCCGTGGACCAGCCATCACCTGGACCTGCGCACGGCAGAGAACGTCACACCCGAGTATTTCGGGATTCATCCCAAAGGACTGGTGCCGACGCTGGTTCACGATGGCATTGTGATCATCGAGTCCACCGACATCATCGATTACCTGGACGAAACATTTCAGCATCCACCCCTGCGACCAGCTGACGAGACGGAGCAGCAGAAAATGCTGGCCTGGATGCGGCTCGCCGCCGACAATCATATTCATGTGAAGACGTATATGTTCGCTCACCAGATCGGCAAGCGAATGGCGAAAACCGAGTCTCAACTGGCTGCTTATCGTGAGTTGCAGCGCAACGAAGAGCTACTCGCATTCCACGCTGAGAATTCTTCTGCGGCAGGCCTCTCGAGAGAGCGTCTCGCGAAATCCACAGAGGTGCTGAAGGCATGCTTCGCGAGACTTGACCGCGAGTTGAGTGAACATAAATGGCTGGCCGGCGACTCGTTTTCGCTGGCGGATATCACCTGGGTACCGTTATACGTCACCCTAAACAATGCGAAATTTCCATTCGACGCCTATTCCAACGTGTTTCGCTGGAAAGATGCGGTGCGGGAGCGGCCGAGCTTTCAAAAAGCTGTCCTCGACTGGGTCCCGAAAGACCTGATCCGCGATTGAGATCTTCCGTGTTACCTAGGTCGACCGGTAACTTGCCGCAGAAGCCGCCGATGACCCGCCCGCCACTGCGATAGGCAGTAGGATGCTACTGGCCACTGCCTACAAATGAATCGAGCCCGAACTATCGGAAGAGTGCTAGCTGCCAGCCGTTCGCGACGGCTCGTGTGCTATGCGGGCGCCGGGCTCGTCCTGGCTGCAGCTATCGCCCTCGCCGGCGAGGACCTTGCGCGCCACACAGATGCGATCGATGCATGGCTAATGGGCCTCGGCACCTGGGGAGTGATCGTGTTCGTGGGCATCTACATAGTGGCGACTTCAGTGATGATGCCGGAATCATTGCTCTCGATAATGGCTGGCGCCTTGTTTGGCCTCGGTCAAGGACTGGCGGCAGTGATCGCGGGGAGCCTGGCGGCAGCGACGCTGCAATATGGGTTGTCACAACACCTCCTGCGGGAACGGATTCGGCGAATCGTCGCGGCGAGACCTTCCTTCGCTGCCATCCAGCAGGCTGTTCGAGGCAACGAGCTCAAGCTGCAGGTATTGCTGAGACTGACACCGGAGAGGCCAGCTGATAGAGTCGGCCTATCTGCAAGAACTGACCGCAGAGCCCAGGCAAACGAACCCCGACTAATAGTCATGGATGATAGCGATTAGCTATGAAGTAGAAGAGAGGACGCGGCAACACACGGGAAATTGGCCCTGGCGCCGGCGCAGGAACCAATCGAGACCAGGCAAATCCAACGCGGCCTAGTGCTTCCCACATGCCTCGATAGTGCTCCGCGCGAGGCACTTGAAGACAAATCAGTAACGCGGATCGTACATACAGCGTCGGATTGAGGCAGTCAGGTCACCTGACGAATGCTTCTTCGCCAATCCGCTCTCGAACGCGATTTCGGCGACCGCGGCAGCGATCGCCATCGAAACTTCGCGCAGCTCCTTCAGAGGTGGGTAAACAGTTACCGTAGCGATGTCGGCTTCGCTCACGGCATCAGCGAGCGTTCGCGCGGCTGCGAGAAACATCTCATCAGTGACAACTCGGGCGTGTGAAAAGATCGCTCCCAAGCCGATGCCGGGGAAGATATACGAATTATTACCCTGCCCGGGCTTCAGCTCTTTCCCGTTGACCTTCACGGGGTCGAAAGGGCTACCGCTGGCAAAGATCGCGCGACCATTGGTCCATCGATAGGCTTCTGCCGCGGTGCATTCAGCTTTCGATGTCGGGTTCGACAACGCGAAAATCGCAGGCCGATCGTTGATCTCCGCCATTTTCTCGATTGCTGCCCGAGTAAACGATCCGGCAGCCCCGGTTGCTCCGATCAGCACATGAGGACGAACGGAGTCCAAGGCTTCCAGAAAATCAGCGCGCGGATGCGGATGCGCATACGGCATATTGTGAGGGAGGAGCTCATCGCATCGATCCTTAACAACGAGCCCATTGATGTCCACGAACCAGAGGCGCTCCCTAGCTTGCTGCTTAGACAGGCCGGTGGCTGCTAGGGCCTCGACCATCAGATCGGCGATTCCTGTTGCGGCCGATCCGGCCCCGAGGAACATCACCCGCAGCGCACCGAACTAGAGCCCCGAAATTTTAGTCGAAGCGTAGACACCCGCCAGGCACATAGCGGCCGTACCCTGGATGTCGTCGTTGAAGCAAAGAATCTTGTCACGGTATCGATTGAGCAGCGCATACGCGTTCGGTGTCGCGAAGTCCTCGAACTGCAGTAGCGCATCCGGGTACGCCGCTTCGACTGCCTCGACGAACTCGTCGAACAGTTCAAAATACTCGTTACCTCGAATTCTCGGCATGCGCAGACCTAAATACAGCGGATCCTGCCTGAGCTCCTCGTTATTCGTTCCGATATCGAACATGACCGGCAGCGTCTTCTCCGGCTCAATACCAGCCAGTGCCGTATACAATGAAAGCTTACCGATCGGAATTCCCATTCCATTTGCGCCCAAGTCGCCTAGCCCGAGAATGCGTTCTCCGTCCGTCACAACGATCACGCGAACATCATCGTGCGGCCAGTTATGCAGAG
>JAHEEM010000055.1 GCA_024640695.1 Rhodospirillaceae bacterium
CACGGAGCGGCTGCCGCGGCCCCGCTGTCTGAAAACCCATCTGCCTTACGGCATGACGCCGCAGGCGGATGACGCGCGCTATCTCTATGTCGCTCGGAACCCGTTCGATTGCGCCGTGTCGTTCTTTCATCACACGCGGGGCTTCGTGACACACTACGATTTCGCCGACGGCCGCTTCGAGGATTATTTCGAATGCTTCCTGGCCGGCGAGGTCGACTTCGGCGACTATTTCGATAGCCTGCTGTCGTGGCATGCGCGCGCCTCGGACCCCAACGTGCTGTTCCTGACCTACGAGGCGATGGGCGCCGATCCGCGCGGGGCCGTGCTCGCGATTGCGAATTTCATGGGGGCAGCGTGCGTGCGTGATGAGGCGGTGCTTGATGCGATCCTTCGTCACAGCAGCTTCGCGAGCATGAGCCGCGATCAACAGCGTTGGTCGAGCCGCCGCCCCGATGGAATGCCAGCCTTCGTCCGTAAGGGTGTGATCGGCGACTGGAAAAACCATCTCTCTGCCACGCAGGCCGCGCGGCTGCTGGCGAAAAGTGAGCGGCGTCTGGCGGGCACGAGTCTGGAGGCGATCTGGTCTGAAGTGTTCTCAGAGGTGCGTCGTCGGGTTATATAAACATATTAAAAACAAGGAAATACTATGACTTTAGAGAAAGAAACTGAGCTCGAAGCCGCGGTCCTGCGCCGGCTGATTGCGCACCTGGACGCGCGCAAGGACGTGCAGAACATCGAGCTGATGATCCTTGCCGGGTTCTGCCGCAATTGCTTGAGCAAGTGGTATCTCGAGGCCGCTAAAGAGCAAGGCATGGAGGTCGATATCGCCGACGCGCAGCGCAAGGTTTACGGCATGTCTTACGGTGAGTGGAAGGAGCGCCATCAGCAGCCGGCCACGCCTGAGCAGGTGCAGCGCTACGAGGCAGCTCAGCAGGCGCAGCAGTGATTCAGCTGTGCGGCCTCAATCCGCGCCGAAGGCCGGGCAGGTATCCCCGCGCTGCCAGAGCGCGCGGATGATGCATGAGGAGCGCGTCGAACGCAGTGCGGGCCAAGCGCCGCGCACGCCGGCGGCGACCCGCATCACGATGGCGGCAAGCACTGGGCATCGAACGACGATCCGGAGTGGCAGCGCCTGGCTGCCTGGGTCAGTGGTGCAGCGCTCGATCAGCGGACGGATCGCTCCAAGCTCCAGCCGCGCACCGCGAGGCTCAGCGCGCGAAGGTCACGCTGACCGAGCCGAGGCCGTCGACGATGGCTTCGAAGCTGTCACCGGGCTCGGCCGAGATGATCGGCACGAGGCTGCCGGCAAACACGATCTGGCCCGCGCGCATCGGGATGTTCGCCGCAGCGAGCTTCTGCGCTAGCCAGACGAGCACGTTGAGCGGATCGCCCATGCACACCGAGCTCACACCCGAGCTGGCCGTCGTGCCGTTGTGCTTCATCGTCAATGAAATTGTGGCGAGATCGAAGTCCGGGCCGATCGGGTGCCGCTCGCCGAGCACGTAGCCGGCGGCCGCGGCGTTTGCCGCCGCCATGTCGAGCGCTGTGAGCTTGCCGCTAATCGGACTGTCCGGGATCTCGAGCGCGGGGTAGATTGAGGTGACCGCTTTGCGAATTGTCTGCGCGTCGAGTTCTCCATCGAGATCGGCGCCGAGCTCGAGCACGATCTCGCCTTCGACCTTCGGTGCCGCGAGCACCCCTGTGGGCACTGTCGCGCCGGATCCGAAGCGCATGTCCTCGAACAGCGTGCCGTAGACTGGCTCGTTGGTTCCGAACAGCTTCTGCGACTCGGCGGTCGTGAAAGCGACCTTATAGCCGGTCATTCGCCGCCCCTCAGCCTGCCACTGCTGCCGATTGATTGCTTGAACTACGTAAGCTCCCTCCATGCTGCCGCCGAGGTGCTCGCTGACAGATGGCGCGGGCTCTTTGCCGCTGGCGCGGCGCAGGCTCTCCGCTATGGCGACGTGAGCGGTCGGATCTGGCACGGGTCGACTCCCTATTTAAAACGCGTGACCTTAGGCTGGCGGCGCGCGCGGAGTCAATATGCGCGCTCTAGACGCTGTATGGCGCCGGCGTGGATGCCGGTCGGCAAGCGGCTCAATACCGCCGCCGCACCGCAAAATGCGCCAGGCTGACGAGCGCATCCTTGAATGGGCTATTGCTCAGGCTGTCGAGCGCGTGGGCCGCAAGGGTTGCCTCTTGCTGCGCGCGCTCGGCCGTATAGCGCAGTCCGCCCGACGTCTCGATGGCGAGTTGAATAGATGTCAGATTGCGAGTTCCACCGGTCTCGATCGCTTCGCGAATCATATGTCGTTCGGCTGCGCTGCCATGCTTCATGGCATAGATCAGCGGCAGGGTCGGTTTTCCTTCGGCAAGATCGTCACCGATATTTTTGCCGAGCTCCTCGGTTGTGGCGTCATAGTCGAGCGCATCGTCGACCAGCTGGAACGCCTGGCCGAGGTGACGTCCGTAGGCCACGAGTGCTTGCTCGCACGCCTCGCCAGCGCCGGCGAGGATCGCGCCGATTCGAGTGCCTGCTTCGAACAGCTTGGCGGTCTTGCGGTAGATCACCTCCATGTAGTTAGTCTCGCTGACGTCGGGGTTATTGCAGTTCATGAGCTGCAACACCTCACCCTCCGCGATCGTGTTGGTGGCGTCAGCGAGCACCTCGAGCATGCGCATTTCGCCGATCTCGACCATCATCTGGAACGACCGCGAGTAGAGGAAATCGCCAACCAGGACGCTGGCTTGGTTGCCGAAGAGCGAATTTGCAGTTTCCTGGCCGCGGCGCAGCCCCGAGGCGTCAACGACGTCATCGTGCAGCAGCGTGGCGGTGTGAATGAACTCGACGATGGCCGCGGCAGGGATGTGATCGCCCCCCGCGTAGCCGGCGGCCTTGGAGGCGAGCAGTACCGTCAACGGCCTGAGCCGCTTGCCGCCGCAGTGAACGATATGATGGGCGACCTGATTGACCAGCGCGACATCGCTGCCGAGGCGTTTGACGATGAGGCGGTTCACCGCCGTCCAGTCCTCAGCCACGAGCTCTCTGAGCGCGTCGAGGGAGGGTGGTAGGCTAGGGTCGCGGGCGGGCTGCATGTTGCGGAATCATGCCTGATCGACTCGAGCTTGGCGAGCCGCAGCGCGCAGGCCCCGGTTGCGCTGGGCGGCGGGGAGCTAAGTCGTTGACCGGGCTACGGCGACTCTCTACAATGCCGTGCTTTCCCGGCCCCATGTGGCTGGCCTCCACAGGCGGAGTTTTCCCGATGTACGCGGTATTTAGAACGGGCGGCAAGCAGTATCGTGCCAGCAAGGGCGATCGGCTGCGCGTAGAGCGTTTGGACGCAGACGAAGGCGCGACCGTCGAGTTCGGCGAGGTGTTGCTCGTCGGTGAAGGCGCTGATGTCAAGCTCGGCTCGCCGCTTGTGTCTGGCAGCACCGTTAAGGCGACTGTTAAGGCTCAGGGCAAGGGTCGCAAGGTCAAGGTGCTCAAATTCAAGCGGCGCAAGAACTACTTGCGCGTTAAGGGACATCGCCAGTATTTCACCGAGGTGGAGATCACCTCGATCACGGGCGGCCCGGGGAAGAAGGCTGCCGCCAAGGATACGGCGGCGACCGTTGCGGAAGTGGAGGCTTAGGCTATGGCACACAAGAAAGCGGGCGGTAGCTCTAGAAACGGGCGCGATTCCGAGTCCAAACGGCTCGGCGTAAAGCGGTTTGGCGGCGAGAAGGTCGATGCCGGCAATATCATCATCCGTCAGCGCGGCACGCAGTATCACCCAGGTGAGCACGTCGGGCTTGGACGCGACCATACATTGTTTGCGAAGGCCGCTGGCCGGGTCGTCTTTCAGGTCCGTGGACCGAAGAGCCGCAGGTACGTCAGCATCGCGACGGACTGACCGCATTCAACAAATCTGAGATCGAAAAGCCCCGCTACAACGGGGCTTTTTATTATCGACCGCGTCCCCGGCGCAACAACCAATCCACGCGTTCTACAATGGCACCATGAAATTCGTCGATGAAGCCGATATCCGCGTCGAAGCCGGCCGTGGTGGTGACGGCTGTGTGAGCTTCCGGCGCGAGAAGTACGTTCCTCGCGGCGGCCCGGACGGAGGGGACGGTGGACATGGTGGCAGCATCTACCTCGTCGCTCGCGAAGGCATCAACACACTCGTCGACTTTCGGGTGCGCCGGCGCTTCCGAGCCAAGCAAGGCCGTGGTGGCGCCGGACAAGATAAGACCGGCGCCTCGGGAGAGGATCTCTATGTCGACGTGCCCAAGGGTACGATCATCACGGACCTCGATACCGGAGAGACGCTCGGCGATCTGACCTCAGACGCAGAAACGCTGCTCGTCGCGCGCGGTGGCCGCGGCGGCCGCGGCAATGTCCGTTTCAAGAGCAGCACGAACCGCGCGCCACGTCAGTCAACCCCCGGTCAACCCGGGGAGCAGCGGCACCTGTCACTCGAGCTCAAGCTACTAGCCGATGTGGGCTTGCTCGGATTGCCGAATGCGGGAAAGTCGACGTTGATCCGCGCGCTGTCCGCTGCGCGCCCCAAGGTAGCGGATTATCCGTTCACGACATTGCGGCCTAGCCTCGGTGTCGTGAGCGTCGACGCCGAGCAGAGCTTTGTCATGGCCGACATTCCTGGGCTTATCGAGGGTGCTGCTCAGGGCGCGGGCCTCGGGATACAGTTCCTCAAGCACCTGCAGCGCACGCGGTTGCTGCTGCACATCGTCGATGTCAACCCGCTGCCGAGCGAGCCGAGCATCGTCGCTGCGGTGCATTCTATCGAGGCCGAGCTTGCGGCTTACTCGCAATCGCTCGTCAGCCAGCCGAGGTGGCTCGTCGTCAACAAGCTGGACGTGTTGCCGGCTGCCGAGCGCGAGCCGCGTGTCGAGGAGGTTAAGAAATCGCTGGGCTGGACGGGACCGATCTTCGGGATCAGCGCCGCAACCGGGGAGGGCACGGCCGCGCTCGCGCAGGCCGTGATGGTTCATCTTCAGAACCAGCCCCGTGCCGCGACCGAGCCGGAAGACGTCGAGTAGGGCTCATGCCGAAGCGTGGAACGGGACCGCGGACCGTGCGCGGCCCGGACAGCTATAGAACAGCGCGCACCGCGCGCGCAAGCCGGCTAGCTCAGGGCGCGAACGCGGGCGTTGAGCCTGCTCTTGTACTGGGCGCCGCGGTTCTTGCGAATGATGCCCTTGCTGACCATGCGGTCGATCTCGGGTACGGCCGCCTTGAAGCTATCCTGCGCACGCGACTTGTCGCCGGCTTTGACGGCCAGCAGCACTTTGCGCACGGCGGTGCGCAGTCTGGCGCGCAGCGCCATATTATGCGTTCGGCGCTTGATGGCCTGCCGGGCGCGTTTCTTGGCAGATTGAATATTGGCCAAAGTAGTTACCTGAAGTTGCGATCGGCCCGACGGATGGGGCCGGGAAAGGGCGGTATTATTGTGACCCCTCGGGGCCAAGTCAAGGCGGTCCAAGGACTTGAAGCGAGCCATGAGCGCAGCTGAGCGGACAGGAGAGCACAAAGCCAGGGGGCTGATGCGGTCCACGACCGTCGTCAGCGCCATGACCCTGCTGTCGAGGATCAGCGGGCTTGCCAGAGATGTTGGCTTTTCTCACTGGTTCGGCGCGGGTCCCGTTATGGACGCGTTTTTCGTCGCCTTCAAGATCCCGAATCTGCTGCGGCGCTTCTTTGCCGAGGGCGCGTTCTCGCAGGCATTCGTGCCCATGATCTCCGAGTACCGAAGCAAGACCTCGGAAGAGGAGACCAAGGAGTTCCTGAATCGGGTAACCGGCACGCTCGGCGCGGTCCTGTTCGTGATCACGGCTGTCGGCGTCGTGGCGGCGCCGGTGCTGATCCTCATCTTCGCGCCGGGCTTCCTCGACGGAGACGGTAGGTACGAGCTGGCGACCGATATGCTGCGGCTGACATTTCCGTATCTCTTTTTCATTTCGCTGACAGCGCTCGCCGGCGGAATTCTCAACACTTACCGACACTTCGCCTTGCCGGCATTTACGCCGGTCATGCTCAACCTCGTGCTGATCTTCTTCGCAGGTTGGGTTGCGCCGCTGCTGGAGCGGCCGGAGATCGGGCTTGCCTTGGGTGTCTTCGTCGCAGGTCTCGTGCAGCTGCTCCTGCAGCTGCCGTTCCTACTGCGGTTGCGATTGCTGCCTATTCCGACCTGGGGCTGGGCTCACGCGGGCGTGCGGCGCGTGCTCAAGCTCATGCTGCCTGTGATGTTTGGCTCCTCCGTTGCGCAAATCAGCATTCTGTTCGATACGTTGATCGCGTCTTTTCTCGCAGCGGGGAGTATTAGCTGGCTCTACTACGCGGACCGGCTCATGGAGTTTCCGCTGGGCGTGTTTGGCATTGCGATTGCGACCGTGATGCTGCCGAGTCTGTCGGAGGCGCACACCGAGTCGTCACCCGAGCAGTTCTCGGCAATGCTCGATTGGGCGCTGCGGCTGGTTATTTTGATCGGACTGCCCGCTGCCTTGGGATTGATTCTGCTCGCCGAGCCGCTGCTCGCGACTATTTTTTTCAGCGGCGCGTTTACTCGCTTCGATGTCAGCATGGCTGCCGTATCATTGGTGGCCTATGCGTTCGGACTGCTGGGCTTCATCCTCGTCAAGGTGCTCGTGACGGGTTATTACTCGCGGCAGGATACCCGCACACCTGTGCGCATTGGGGTCGCCACCTTGGCGCTGAACATGACGCTGAACATCGCCTTCGTCGCAGGTCTCGTGCAAATCGGTTACGCCGCACCTCACGCCGGACTTGCAGCTGCGACGACGACCGCGGCGCTGGTCAATGCCGGGCTTTTGTTCAACGGATTGATTCGTACCGGCGTCTACCAGATGCGCCCTGGGTGGAGGATCTTCGTGGCCCAGGTTGCCGCGGCGACTGCCGTGATGGGGATCGCGGTTTATTCGCTGCGGTTGCAATTCGGCGAGTGGACCGAGCTTACGCTCTCGGGGCGCTGCATCGCCCTCACGGCCGCCGTGTTTACGGGTATCGTCGTGTACGTTGCGTGCTGCTATCTCGGTGGGCTGCGTCCAGCGAGTCTCGGTTTGCGTGGGCAACGGCCTGCCGCGACCCTATAATCACGGCCTCGGTCAATATATAAAGGTGTCGCGGGCTCGCGCTTGTCCATGCTGCTGTATCGGTATCTGTCACCCTCGATGAGTCCGCCATCGGACGGACGTGCCGTCACGATCGGCGCCTACGATGGGATTCATCTCGGCCATCGCGCGATTCTCATGGAGCTGAAGCAACAGGCGCAGGCGGCCGGGTTGCCGACGTCGGTGCTCTCGTTTGAGCCGATGCCGCGCGAGTTCTTCTCCCCGGCGAACCCGCCCGCCCGGCTAACCCGGTTCCGCGAGAAGTTCGAAGTCTTGAACAAGATCGGTATCGATGAGCTTCTTTGTCCGCATTTCAGCGCGGTCCGGGACCTGAGCCCCGAAGCCTTCATCAAGGGTCTGTTGGTAGAGGGGCTGAACGTGCGCAAGATCGTGGTCGGCCAGGATTTTCGATTCGCGGCCGGGCGTGTCGGTGGCACCGATGATCTCGAGCGCGCGGGGCAGGCCTACGGGTTCGACGTGACGGCGGTGCCTCCGGTCTACTGGCGGGACAAGCGCATCAGCAGCACCGATATCCGACTTGCACTTCATGCGGGAGATCTGGAAACTGCGCGGGGCATGCTTGGCCGCTATTACTCGATGTCAGGGCGCGTGGTGCGCGGCCTCGGTCTCGGTCGTGAGCTCGGCTTTCCGACCGCAAATGTGAGCCTCAACAGACGGCAGACGCCCGTCGACGGAATCTTCGCCGCGCGCGTAATCGGCTTGTCCGGCGGGCCTCTCGATGGTGTGGCAAGCGTGGGAACCCGGCCGACTGTCGGTGGGGACAAGCCTCTGCTCGAGATCCATATCTTCGACTTCAGTCGAGATATCTACGGGGAGTACATCACGGTGGAATTTGTCGAGCGCCTGCGGGAAGAGCGTAAATACTCCGACCTGGATTCGATGGTCGCGCAGATGCACAAGGACGCCTCGGCGGCGCGCGCGGCACTCGCTGCCTGACGGCACTTCAGCTTTCGTTGGTTGACAGGACGATGACCGAATACAAGGACACTCTGAATCTGCCCAAGACAAGCTTCCCTATGCGGGCGAATCTTGCGCAACGCGAGCCTGCTGTGGCGGCGCACTGGGAAGAGACGGATCTGTATGGCCGGATCCGTACCGCACGCCAGGGCTGTGAGCGCTTCGTGCTTCACGACGGTCCTCCGTATGCCAATGGCGATATCCACCTCGGTCATGCGCTCAATCATGTGCTCAAGGACATGATCCTGAAATCGCGTACGCTCGGCGGTCTCGATGCGCCGTTCGTGCCGGGCTGGGACTGCCATGGGCTGCCGATCGAGCACCAGGTCGAGCGCCAGCAGGGCAAGGTCGGCACGCGCCTTGACGCGCGGCAGTTCCGCAAAGCCTGTCGCGAGTATGCCGGTAAGCAGGTCGAGCGCCAGCGCGTCGATCTGAAGCGCTTGGGCGTGCTCGGCGATTGGGATGACCCGTATTTGACGATGGATCCGCGCTACGAAGCCGAGCAGTTGCGCGCATTTGCGAAGCTCTTGGAGAAAGGCCTCGTTTATCGCGGTTATAAACCCGTGCACTGGTGTATGGAGTGCCGCTCGGCGCTTGCCGAGGCCGAGGTCGAATATCAGGACAAGGGCTCAATCGCCATCGACGTGCGCTTTGCTGTCATCGACCCCACGGCCTTTGCGGTAAGGCTCAAGCTCGATCTGCACACCAAGGCAAAGGTGTCGGTGCCAATTTGGACCACGACGCCCTGGACGCTGCCGGGAAATCAGGCGGTCGCCCTGAACGCGGATCTCGACTATACGCTCGTCGAGACCGACGTCGGCCATGGAATCGAGTATCTGCTCGTCGCGACACAGATGCTCGCGGGCGTGCGCGAGCGCTATAGCGCCGCCGCGTGGGAGATCGTCGCGCACGGCACGGGTGCCGATCTCGAGGGCGTCTCGCTGCAGCATCCGTTCTACGACCGCCACGTGCCCATTGTGCTCGGCGAACACGTTACGATCGAAGCCGGTACGGGTGCGGTGCACACGGCGCCGGGACATGGCCTGGAGGACTTCGCGCTCGGCGTTAAATACGACCTGCCGCTGGATTGCCCCGTCGATCCAGACGGGCGCTATCGCGCGAGCGTGCCGCTGCTCGCCGGTGAGCATATCGATCCGGCCAACGAGCGTGTTATCGGTTTGCTGCAGGCGGCCGGCGCGTTGCTGCACAGCGAGAAGTTCACGCACAGCTACCCGCACTGTTGGCGTCACAAGACGCCCGTGATATTCAGAGCCACGCCGCAATGGTTCATCGGCATGGAGCGGGGCGGGCTGCGCGCGCAAGCCCTGAAGGCCATCACCGAGGTTACCTGGACGCCCGGATGGGGAGAGGAGCGCATCCGCGGCATGGTGAACAATCGGCCGGACTGGTGTATCTCCCGGCAGCGCACCTGGGGCGTGCCGATAACGCTATTCGTGCACAAGGACACCGAGGCGCTGCACCCGGATACACCCGCGCTCGCGCTCGAGGTCGCCGAACGCGTGCAGCAGCATGGTATCGATGCGTGGTTCGATCTCGAGCCTGCGGAGCTCCTAGGCGCCGATGCCGCGAACTACGAGAAAGTCACCGACGTCATGGATGTCTGGCTCGACTCCGGCCTGAGCCACTGCGTCGTCAGCACCTTGAGGGACGAAGTTTCCATGCCGGCGGACCTCTATCTCGAAGGCTCGGACCAACATCGTGGTTGGTTCCAGTCGAGTCTGCTGACCTCCGTAGGCATGTTCGGGCGCGCGCCGTACCGTAGTGTTCTGACGCATGGATTTACCGTCGACGAGCGCGGCCGCAAAATGTCGAAATCGCTCGGTAATGTCGTCGAGCCGCAGAAGGTCTACAAAACGCTCGGCGCTGACATATTGCGCCTATGGGTCGCGGCGACTGACTATCGTGCGGAGATGAGCGCTTCGCAGGAGATTCTGAACCGCGTATCCGATGCCTACCGGCGTATGCGCAATACCCAGCGCTTCCTGCTCGGTAATCTGCACGGCTTCGACCCCGAGCTGCACGTCGTCGCGGCGGGTGAGATGATCGAGCTTGACCGCTGGGCCGTCGAGCGCGCTCGGCTCGTGCAGGCGCAGGTCATTGAAGCGTTCGACCGCTTCGAGTTTCACCACATCTACCACAAGGTACACAACTTCTGTGTGCTGGATATGGGTGGCTTTTATCTAGATGTCATCAAGGACCGGCTCTATACGACCCCAACCGACAGTCTCGCGCGGCGTTCGGCGCAGACGGCGATGTACCACATTGCCGAGGCGATGGTGCGATGGCTAGCGCCCATCGTGAGCTTCACGGCCGAAGAGATCTGGCGCGAGCTTCCGGGTGAGCGCGCCGAGTCCGTGTTTCTCTCTAGCTGGCACGAGTTGCCTCCGGCGACCGACGCACCGAACATCGACTGGATAATGGTCCTGGAGCTGCGCGAGGCGGTATCTAAGGAGCTCGAGCGTCTGCGGGCTGCCGGGGAGATTGGCTCGCCTCTGGATGCTGCGGTGGCGATCTACTGCGCGGAGCCGAGGCTGGCCGAGCTGCGCAAGCTCGGTGACGAGCTGCGGTTTGTCCTCATCACCTCGGCCGCGAGCGTGCATGCTGCCGATGCGCGTCCGGCCGATGCCGTCGCAGCCGGCGCTGGACTGTGGCTCGCAGTCTCCGCGACCGATGCCTCCAAGTGCGTGCGCTGCTGGCATCGGCGCGCCGATGTTGGTGCGGACCCATCTCATCCGGAGCTCTGCGAGCGCTGTGTCGGCAACGTCACTGGCCCTGGTGAGCAGCGCTCGTTCGCATGACCGGAGTGCGGGGCCAGGGAGCGGCAGCTTGGGCAGTGAATTTCGGTTCGAGTCGTTGGCTGGTTCTGTCGCTGGCGATCATCGGGCTCGACCAGTGGACCAAGCGCATAGTGATCGACCGCTTCGCCGAATTCGACTCAGTAGTCCTGCTGCCCGTCCTTGAGTTCATGCGCCTGCACAACGAGGGCGCTGCGTTCAGCTTCCTTGCTGATGCGTCCGGCTGGCAGCGGTGGGTGTTCGTCGCGCTGGGTGTCGGCGTCAGTGCCGGTATCGCGGTGTGGCTTTTCCGCCTGCCGTCTCGCGGTCAGCAACTGCTCGCGGCAGCCTTGAGCCTCATCACGGGCGGTGCGATCGGCAACGTCATCGACCGCGTGCGTTTCGGCTACGTCGTCGATTTTATCCGCGTGCACTACGAACAGTGGTATTTTCCGGCATTCAATGTCGCGGACTCGGCAATTACCGTTGGTGCTGCGCTGCTGATTCTCGACAGCCTCCTGCACGTGCACCCGAAGTCCAGCGAGTCGGCCGGCACAGCCGAGAGCGACAGCAAGCACAACGAGTCAGAGGCGGACGCCCCCTAGACGATGACCGGTCGAGATTTCGATACCTCTACCAACACACAGTGTTGGGGTCGGGTGCGGCGGTCTTGAGGCCTTGAGCGTTGAGATTGAACTGAGCGCACTCCCCATCGGTCGTCATGTCCTTGCCGTTGATGCCGCCGCCCGGGGTCGGCGTCGCAGTTGCTTGATAGGTAATAGCATTCGCCAGGGGTATGTTTAACGTGTATACGCCGTACTCACTGGCGCCGCCTGGGAAACCCAGGGCCGCGAGATTGTTCGTATAGGTGTTGTTCTGTAGATAGAACCGTTCCTGGTTGGTAGCGATCTGGAGCAGGGCTGTCTTTGCCTCGGTGCGCTGCGCCCGTATCGAGTACTGCCGGTAACTCGGCACCGCGATCATTGCGAGGATGGCGATGATGACCACTACGACCATCAACTCGATGAGCGTGACGCCTGTTTGCGCAGAGCGGTGAGCGGACGGCCGCGAAATCTGAGAAGTTGGCATCTGTTCGTTCCTTGAGTTGAACACAGCGATGCTGACCCGGCGCGTATCGGCCGGGGCAGGATCGAGCGTCATTGCGTGCTTTCCTCACTCCAAAAGGTGCGCACCGGATCCTGGCCGCCTCCGGGCGGGAAACAGAACATCCCGACGCACGCTAACGGCGGTGGAGTGCACTCGGCACCGACGCAATTCTGCGGTGGGTTACCCGGATTGTCGGGGTCTTCCGGCGATGGAAACAGGAACACGACCTCGCTTGAGATCGACCCGCGAAACTCCCGGGAGCGGTCATCCGCGGTCAAGTTGTCCGGATCCGCCGAGTTGTCCAGGTTGTTGACCGGCGCGCCCGTCAGCAGATCCATGATGTACAGTCGGTTGGTGCCCAGCGTCGGCTGACAGCCGTTCGATAGCGCTCCAGTGCCGGGTGTAAACGTCGTGAAGAACACCTGGTTATTGAAGGTACGGGCCTCAGCCAGCACCTTCTCACCACTGTTGCGCAGCTCGAACTTCCATCCAGCGCTTCCGGAGGGAACGACCGCATCGATATTTTCAGTGATATCAATGAGATCGTCCTCGGTGATCGGCATCAGGCTGTCGTAGTACGGCTGCGGATGGTGATCGAAAGGCTCGTAGTCGCGCAATGCGTAGAAACGATCCTGCGTGAATGGGCTGTTTGGGCTGGCGCGATGGCCTGAGCCGATTCCCACGTGCAGGAAGCTGCTGTACTCGTCGCTGAGCAGGGCAAGATCGGGCGCATAGTAGAAGCGCCGGCTCTCCGCAGCCGTCGGCGAGGCTTGCGGTGCGCCACCAAGCTGAGCCACCACGCCGCCAGTCACGAGGCCATCGGCATTGTTGCCGTTGAAGATATCGAAGCGCCAGATCTGGCCGCCCATATCCCCGGTGTACATCAGGTCCGCGAAGCGGTCGCCGTCGACATCGAGAACCTTTATATCCGACGGTATCGAGTATTGCATGTCGGTAAGATTGAGGTTCGCGTCGGCAGCGCTGGCATGCCAGAGCAGGGCACCGCTGACGGAGTCAACAATATAGAGCGCATTTCCCGCGGTGTCGGTCCCGCCAGCGTTGCTGTCTTGGGTCGAATCATAGCCGCCGCCGAAGATCAGCACGAGCTTGTTGGCGTTTTGCCCGGCACCTGCGACGTTGACCCGCGTCGGAATCGGGGTCGACCAGCTCTGACCGATATTCGGCAAGGTTGCACCGTCGAGCCGCCAGAGAAATTGCGGATTATTGGGGTTGGTCACGTCCAGGCCGTAATAGAAGTCGCCGCCTCGGCGCATGCCGAAGAAGAGGTACACTTTCTCGCCTGCGGTGGGATCGATCACACCATCGTCAGTGGTGATGTAAGTTTGGATGCGCAGGTTTCCATCGACGCCGTAGTGCTTGTCAGGTGAAGAATCATTGAGAAATAGCTCCACCTGGTCGTCCAAAAAATCCGGCGGAACGAATGCCCATTGCTCAACACCGGTTAACGGATCGATTGCGTGCAGGAAACCGTCATTGGTCGCAAAGTAGATCATGGCGTCGTTGATGTCGGGGTTAGCCGGGGTGCCACCGTAGATGACGGTCGCCGGTTGCGCGTGCAGCGGGTCGCCCATCTGTTTGCGCGCCTCGGCAGTCACGTTGTCCTGATCGACGTCCGTGACATCCACGCCACGCGTGTAGCTGATAATCTCCAGCAGCGTCGGGTCGCCGGGGGCACCGATCCCGAATATCGCCTCATTGAGGGCGGGATTGGCAGGGTCAATTGCATTTGCCCCTGCCGTGATCGCCGGGGTTCCAAGATAGGTATAGACATTCCTGGTCACCGGATCGGGAAGCTTACTTGCTGCGCCACCGCTCGACGCGCTCGGTCCGTCCGTTACGGTGCTCCAGTAGCTGCGCGCTGCGTCACTGAAGAAGCCCGACGTCAGATCGACAGCCGGATTGCCGTTGGCGTCGATGATCTCGCCGTCGCTCGGCCGGATGCGGTATTTTTTCAAGTTGCCGGGCCAGTGCACGTTGTTTGAGGCTTGGAACACCGAAACGTAGATATCATTCAGGTTTCGGGTCCGGTTGAAGCTGTTGACCGAAACGGACGGTGCAGTAAAGGTCGTCGCCGTATCGAGAATCTCTGTCACGATGTTGGTCAGCGCTGAGGACAGGGTCGCCGTGTCATTGGCCGTGAAGTAGGCGCCGCCGCCGCGGTTAGCCGTATCGAGCAGCAGCGGCAGGTCGATCGTGAAGCCAATCGTATAGGTGACCACGTTCTGCTTGCCGGGCAAGGGCGATAGATCCGACTCATAAAGATAGGCGGCCATATCGTCGAGGCAGCGGCCATCGCCGCTGCCGCTGCAGGAACCGCTACCCGTCGCCGTGGCAAAGGCCGGAAGGCCCGTGATTTTGGGGTCGGCGCTGACGTCCCGGGTAGGCTCACCATCGGTCAGCAGCACGATGAAGTTCTTCTGGCAGGAAAGCTCCACGGGCGTATTGTAGATGTCTGGGAACCCATTATCGCGAGACTCCGCGACGCTGCGCTCAGGGTCCCCGACGTTACCGTAGTCGACGTTGCGGCCCATGAAATACTGTCCCGCTTCATACAGGGTCTCGGACAGCGGTGTAAAGCCGTCGGCCGGCAACGCATTGATCTTCGCCTGCATGGCCACGCGGCCGGTCGTTATGTTCTCGATGGCATGAATGACGGGGCCGCCTTCTTCTCCATTAAAACGCATGAGACCCACATTGACGCCGTTGACAGAGTTCAGCAGCGACGTCGCTACATCCTGGACGACCTTGATGCGCGTCGACAGCCCGGTCGGGCCATAGAACCAGTTGATGTAGTTGCCCTCGTAGACCGTGTAGACCCGATTCGTGGGATTCTGCCCCCAGGTTACCTGCCCGTTCGAATTATCCGACCACGGGCCGTTGCGGCCGTTGGTTGCGTAGACGTCGCTATCCCCAATAACTTGGCCATGAATGCCTTCATCGTCCTCGCATTCGACGAAGCGGTTCTTTTGGTTGTCGTTGATGGTCTCCCAGCGCAACTGGCTGCCAGTGTCAAATTGGGCCATGCGGTCTGTGTAGCGGCCCGTGCCGGCTGCAAATGCCTGCATTGCTGCGTCACACGTGAACGCGCTGCTGTTAAACCAACGCGCGGAGCCGCAATCCGGCGGATCGCCCGAGCCGGTGCGCCAGTAGAGTTGGCTCGCAGGGCAGCCGCCCTCATAAACCGTTTTTGGGTCGTAGGTGTCCTGCGTGCGCACCTCGGAACCCATGCTGCCGGAGGTGTCCAGAATAAATAGGATATTTGGCTGTGCATCGCCGAACGCGTTCACGTTGGTGACGAAGAGTTCCGTATCGTCGGCGACGGCCGGAAGCCCCGAGAGCATTGCCCACGAGGCCCCGATGGCGGTCCAAGTGCTACGCTTCAACTTGATGTTCATGGCGAATCCTTGAATCTGAATTAGTGCGCATTCCCTGCGCGTGCATTCCAATAAGCCGCTGCAGCTAGGGGCTCAGCGTCAGTCGCGTGACTCGTAACGATGCAGGATCGTAGAAGATGTAGACGGCGGCTCGTGTCTGGCCATCGACCGTGGCGCGCAGGCTGTCAGCCTGCTGCCGCAGGGTCGGCAGATCCACCGGCGAGCGGTTGACGGAATAGCTGGTTTCTTCGGTCACGCGCAACGACATCGTGCGGCACGTGTTGCAGGGCGTGAATACGACTGTGCCAGTCGTTCCATCGGGCAGCCTGACTTGACCGAGCTGCAGCTCATAGGCCTGCTCGAGCTGCTCGAGGACGCGGTAGGCCCAAGCGGGGCTCAGCGTGCCCGCGGCCAGCGCCAGCGCTATGATGGTTACCCTAATCATGATGGCTCTCCTTGCCGAGTGATCCTTAAGATCCACCG
>JAHEEM010000257.1 GCA_024640695.1 Rhodospirillaceae bacterium
CATGATGACCGACGTAGGCGATCCACGCCTCTTCGTTGCCAATCATCTGCCGCTGCACGGTGGGCTGGTAGGCCGGCCGTCCAGCAAGCGGCTCGTGGCCAATCGAACGGACGTTGTGGCCCTCGCCGACGGGATAGCTGTGCCGATCCGCCGAGCCGGATGCGATTCCGCCGCCCTGCGCAACGGCCTGGGAGCCAATCAGCGCAAGTGAGGCGATGCGTAGCGTCTTCATGTTCCCCCCTCGAGCACGCGTACCGCCGAATGGTCTAGTGAGACACGCCGGCGAGCAGAGATCAAGTCGCGTTTGCGGTGCGGTGCACGAGCCGATAGAGCGCCGGCAACACGACGAGCGTCAACAGCGTCGAGGAGACGATGCCGCCGATCACGACGGTCGCGAGCGGCCGCTGCACCTCCGAGCCGATACCGGTATTGAGCGCCATCGGCACGAAGCCGAGCGACGCGACGAGCGCGGTCATCAACACCGGCCGCAATCGCATCAGCGCGCCGTCGACGATCGCCGCGCCAAGCTCGCGGCCGTCGGCGATCAAGTCGCGTATGACGGTCACGAGCACGAGCCCGTTCAGTACCGCGATACCCGATAGCGCAATGAACCCGACAGCGGCCGATATCGAAAACGGGATACCGCGCAGCAACAGTGCCACTATGCCGCCGGTCAATGCCATCGGCACGCCGGTAAAGATCACGGCCGCATCCCGTATCGAGCCCAGCGCCATGAACAGCAACACGCCGATCATCAACAGCGTGATCGGCACGACGACGGCGAGACGGCTCGCAGCCGACTGCAGCTGCTCGAACGTGCCGCCGTACTCGACCCAATAACCGGCTGGAATCTCGACATTGGCTTCGACCGCTTCGCGCACGTCGGCGACGAAGCCACCGAGATCGCGACCACGTACATTTGCCGTCACGACGACGCGGCGCTTGCCGTTCTCGCGCAGGATCTGGTTGTAGCCCGTTACCAGCTCCAACGTAGCGACTTCCTTGAGCGGCACGTAGTCGCCGTTCGGCAAGCTGATAGGCAGCAGTGACAGCGCATCGGGGTCGGCTCGCAATCGCTCCGGCAAGCGCACGACGATGTCGGAGCGTCGGTCGCCTTCGTAAAACTGGCCGGCGGTCACACCGCCCAACGCGGTCGCAACCGTCTGCTGCAGGCTCGCTAGCGTCACTCCGAGACGCGACAACACTTCACGCTTTGGGCGAACTGTCATGACCGGCAAGCCTGTCGCCTGCTCGACGGCGACGTCCGCGGCCCCCGGCACAGAGTTGACGGCCTGCTCGACGGCGGCGCCTAGGGCAATCAATGCGTCGAAATCGTCGCCGAAGACTTTGACCGCAAGCTCGGCACGAACGCCTGCTAGCAACTCGTTGAAGCGCATTTGGATCGGCTGCAGAAATTCGTAGCGGTTGCCGGGGATCGGTGTCACGAGCGCTTCGAGCTCGGCGACGACTTCGGCCTTGGGCTTGCGCGGGTCGGGCCATTCGGCCCGCGGCTTCAACATGATGAAATTGTCGGCGACGCTCGGCGGGACTGGATCGGTTGCGATCTCGGCCGTGCCGATTTTCGCGAACACGCGCTCGACCTCGGGCATATCGCGAATCTCAGCCTCGAGCTGCGCTTGGAGATCGACAGCCTGCGTCAGCGACGTGCCCGGGATCCGCAACGCATGCATGACGATGTCACCCTCATCGAGGTTCGGCACGAATTCGGTACCGAGTCGCAACGCGCCTAGCCCGGCGACCGCGACGATCGCGACGGCACCGGCGACGACGAGCCAACGGAAACGCAGCGCCGCCCGCAGCACCGGCGCGTAGACGAATCGCATACCGCTAACGACTGCGCTGCGCTTCTCCTTGACTGCGCCGCGAAACAACAGCGCCACGCACGCCGGCACGAACGTCACGGACAAGATCATCGCGCTGACGAGCGCGATGACGACCGTCGTCGCCATCGGATGGAACATCTTTCCCTCGACGCCCGTCAGCGCGAAGATCGGAATGTAGACCGCCGTGATGATGACGACGCCGAATAGTGCCGGACGAATAACTTCGCGCGTCGCATCGAGCACGAGCGCCAGGCGCGCATCGAGCGACATTGCGCCATCGGGATTCGCGAGCGACAAACGTCGCAAGCAGTTCTCGACGATGATTACGGCACCGTCGACAATCAGGCCGAAGTCGAGCGCACCTAAGCTCATCAAGTTCGCGCTGACTCCCGCCTCGACCATACCGGTGATCGTCATCAGCATCGCGACCGGGATCACGGCGGCCGTCAACACAGCGGCCCGCAGATTACCCATCAGCAAGAACAGCACGATGACGACGAGCAGTGCTCCTTCCAATAGGTTAGTGCGCACTGTTGCGAGCGTCTGATCGACAAGCTCGGTGCGGTCGTAAACGGCCGTTGCCGTCACGCCGCCCGGCAATGACGGCTGCAACTCCTCGAGCCGCCTGGCGACGCCGTTGGCGACCTCGCGGCTGTTCGCGCCGATCAGCATGAACACCGTGCTCATGACGACCTCGCGGCCATTCTGGGTCGCCGCGCCTGCGCGCAGCTCGCGGCCGATACCGACGTCGGCAACGTCGGCAATGCGTACCGGCACACCATCGCGCGTGGCGATGACGATGCGCTCGATGTCAGCAAGGTTCTGTGCCTGGCCCGGCACGCGCATCAGCCATTGCGCGCCGTTGTACTCGATAAAACCGGCGCCGCGGTTGTCGTTGTTCGCGCCGAGCGCCGCGACGAGGTCCGCGGCCGTCAGCTCCCATGCAAGCAGCTTGCCGGGATCGGGTGCGACGAGGATCTCCTTCTTCAAACCACCGATCGGATTGATCTCGACGACGCCGGGCACGCGCAACAACTGCGGGCGAATGATCCAATCGTGGACCGCGCGCAGCTCCGTCTGGTCGATCGGCCGACCGTCCGGCAGCATCGCACCCGGCTCGGCGTCGACGGTAAACATGAAAATCTCGCCGAGACCGGTCGCAATAGGGCCTAGCGACGGCTCGACGGCCGGCGGCAGCGATTCCCGCGATGCAGTCAGTCGCTCGGTGACCTGCTGGCGGGCAAAATAGATGTCGGTGCCTTCCTCGAACACGACAGTGATCTGCGATAGCCCATAACGCGAGATCGAGCGCGTGAACACGAGACGCGGCAGACCGGCCATTGCGTTCTCGAGGGGGAAGCTGACGCGCTGCTCGACCTCGAGCGGCGTGTAGCCCGGCGCCTGCGTATTGACGACAACCTGCACGTTCGTGATGTCCGGCACCGCGTCGATCGGCAGCTGGCCGAAGTTGAATACACCAAACGCTGCAACGAGCGCCGTCAGAATCAGCACGAGGCCGCGTTGAGCAATTGAGAGGTTCAGTAAGCGTTCGAGCATCGTGCGCCCCTCAGTGATCGTGCGTCGCGCCGGATTTCTCAATGTCGGCCTTGAGCACGAAGCTGTTCTCGGTCACGTAGCGCGTGCCCGCCTCGAGACCGCCGAGCACCTCGATGTACTCGTCGTCCTGCCGGCCGAGATCGAGCATTCGCACCTCGTACTCGTCTCCGATTTGCGCATAGACAACCGTGAAGTCTCGGAACGCCTGCAGGCCGCTGCGTTTGACGGCGAGCGGTACCGTATACTCGGCAACCCGGATCGTTCCGGTTACGTGCGTACCCGGCGGAAACTCGCCGCTCGCATTGTCGAGAACCGCGCGCGCATTGACAGCTTGGTTCGCCGCGGTCGTCACGCCGATCCGGTCGATGACGCTATCGGCGGCCGTTCCGCCGGGCCCGGTCGCTCGGAAACACCGCAAACTCTGCCCAGACGACGCTGGTGTCGGTGATCGTGAAAAGCGCCCGGCCTGCAGTTTGCTCGCCGGCGTTGGCGGCGCGCGCGGTCACGATCCCGCCGATCGGCGCCGTGATCGAATACGCCTGCAAGCTCTCGTTGCTCTCGACGGTCGCGAGCCGCTGCCCGGCCTCGACGGTGTCGCCGAGCTGTACGTCGACTGCGCGAATTGCACCGTCGAAGCGCGCGCTGATCTCCCGCACGCGTGCGGGATCGGTGACGATGACGCCGAACGCGTCGATCAGATCGTCGATGACCGCGGGACCGGCGATCTCGGTCTCGATACCAAATGCTGCCGCAACGTCCGGCGCAATCTGCGTGCGCCCCTCGAAGCTGTCGTAGCTCCATTGATAAGAGCGGCCCTGATAGCGCGCGTCGACCGCAACGCTGAATGAATGCGGCTCGTAGACGAGGCTATCGCCACGCAGAAAATCGGCTTGCGGCCCGAAGCGGTGCACGTCGACGACGTTGCCGAGCCGTGTCAGCCTAACCTCGAGATCGACGGCGTCGAGACCGACGGGCTCACCGGACAACATAGGCCACACCCGGAACTCAGGCGGCACGCCAGCCTCGAAAATCGCAAGC
>JAHEEM010000258.1 GCA_024640695.1 Rhodospirillaceae bacterium
CTTCGGCATCGCCAAGGCGCTCGACATCCGCACGACGAGCGGTGCCGGTGCCGGGATGCTCACGACGCCGACGATGACCCAGGCCGGTATCATCCTCGGCACGGCTGCGTACATGAGCCCGGAGCAGGCACGCGGCAAGCCGGTCGATCGGCGCGCCGACATCTGGGCGTTCGGCTGTGTGCTCTACGAGATGCTCACGGGTCAGCCCGCGTTCGGCGGCGAGGACGTGACGATCACGCTCGCGCGCATCCTCGAGCGCGACACGGACCTCGGCTCATTGCCGGCGGCGATAACGCCCGCCGTGCGGCACACGATCGGTCTGTGCCTGGAGAAGGATGTGACCAAGCGCGTGCGCGACATCGGTGACGTCAAGCTCGCGCTCGAGGGCGTGTTCGAGGCGCCACTCGGGCAGCGATCGGGCGCACTCGTCGTCGTGCCGCGATGGCGGCGCATGCTGCCCGCGACGCTTGCGCTGATCGCGGGCGGGCTGCTCGTCGGCGCGATTTCCTGGAGCTTTCGGTCTGCGCCGGCTCCGCGACCCGTGACCCGTTTCGAGTACGAGCTGCCGGTCGGGCAGTCGCTGCGAGTGCCCCAAGATCTCGTGCTCGCGTTATCGCGAGACGGGCGCTCGATTGTCTACAACACCGATCGAGGCTTTTACCTGCGCCGGCTCGATGAGCTCGAGGCACGGCTTATTCCAGGGTCCGAGGAGCCAGCCTCAGGGCCCGTGTTTTCACCCGACGGGCAGTGGATCGCATTCTTCGCTGGCAACGGTAGGTATGAGCGTCTATCGGTCAATGGTGGGGCACGGGTTCCGATTGCGGATTTCTCGCGCGATCAGAGCGCCGCAAGCTGGGACATGCTCGTTGATCGGCCGGACGGTATCTATCACCTGTCTGTAAATGGCGCGGCGCCGGAGCGCCTGATCGTCGCGGAGGACGGAGTCTTCACGTTAGCGCCTCGCTTGTTGCCGGACGGGGACACGTTGCTCTTCAGCACGACGCGGACAAATTGGGATGCGGCCGAGATCGTCGCGCAGCCGATTGCGACGGGTCAGCGAAAAGTGCTGGTCTCGGGTGGTGTGGACGCCCGCTACGTTTCCACGGGTCACTTGGTCTATGCGTTCCAAAACAGCCTGTTTGCGGTTCCATTCGACCTCGATACGTTGACGGTTTCGGGCGCGGCCGTGCCCGTCGCAGAGGGGGTTCTGCGCACGTCTCCGGCCGGAGGGGCCAACTTCGACGTCTCCGACGAGGGCACATTGGTTTACATGACGGGGAGCATCGGCGCTGCGGCGCGCACGCTCGTCTGGGTCGACCGGGCGGGGCACGCGGAGCCCATCGAGATGCCACCTCGCGCCTACATGTCTCCACGGATCTCACCTGACGGCACAAAAGTCGCGCTCAGCACGCGTGATGATGACATCGACATCTGGATCTGGGACCTCGCGCGCGAGACGCTCACGCGTTTCTCGTTCGATCCTGGTCAGGACCGATTCCCCGCATGGTCGCCCGATGGGCTGCGCCTTGTTTACTCGTCGCCCTCGCATACCGAAGGGTCTATTTGGGATCTCGTCGGGCAGACAGCGGACGGCACGGGAACGCCCGAGCGGCTCGCAGGCGGTGGTAACGGCACGGGCCAATTACAGCTCTTCCCCACGTCTTTCTTGGCCGATGCGAGCGGTGTCGTCGTTTATGGCGATGCGGGTGGTCAAGACGACATCGCGCTCGTCGATCTCGATGGGCAGGGCACGATCACGCCGCTGCTGCATACCGCGTACAACGAAGCGAAGCCTGAGTTGTCGCCGAACGGCCGTTGGCTCGCCTACGTTTCCGACGAATCGGGACGCGAAGAGGTCTATGTGCGGCCGTTCCCCGACGTCGATGCCGGGCGTTGGCAGGTGTCGACGGACGGTGGCATACAGCCGCTCTGGTCACGGAGTGGCGATGAGCTTTTCTACCGCAACGGCGATGCGTTGATCACCGTCCCCGTGACCACGGGCGCGAGCTTCTCCGCCGGCAACGCACGCGTGTTGTTCGAAGGCCCGTACTTCTCAGGCGTTCAAGGCGGACGCAACTACGATGTCACTGCGGACGGTCAACGCTTTCTCATGATTCAGAGCGCTCCGGCCCTCTCCGCCCAGCCGAAAATCGTCATCGTCGAAAACTGGTTCGAGGAGCTTAAGCGCCTCGTGCCGACGGAATGACGATGGCGATCGAATCCGGTACACGCTTGGTGCGCGAGGCCAAACTCCACGCGGCGCCCAATCACGTGCACATCGGCGCGGTCTACGGGCTCGATGAGCACGAAGGCCCCTTATTTATCGCGATGAAGCTCATCGAGGGCGCGGTGCCGACCGCAGAGGCGGATTTGCAGGACTAGGGATTTTTCGGGAGGTATGACTGTTCCATTGTAAGGTTACTAATGGGAAGCTGGAGGCCACGATTCGCCAATTGAACCCGGCCGGTGAAGGAAGAAAATGAGGAAAATCGATCTCGGGCAGACAATCAATGTGCTTGCTAACGTCGGCGTAATCGCCGGTATCGTATTTCTAGGAGTCGAGCTCAGCCAGAATAACGATCTGTTAGCCGCGCAGGCCAGATACGATCTTATCGTGCGGCGAGCAGACATCAATGATACGTTCAACGAGTCGCGTATTCTCGAGATACTGTACAAATATGGATCGGCCAAGGAACTGACGCCGATCGAGCGAAGTGCGATTTTCAATGTGACGGCGAAGTTGGTCGAGATGTGGGAATGGCAATATCATGAGTACACGGCTGGAATGCTGGAACTCGAGCAGTTGCCGATAGCGAACTGGAGACGTCAGTATCACGGGGAAGATATAACGCCAAACCCTTTGCGCGAATACTGGGGATTTCTGAGCGATGTTGCGTCTCCCGATTTCGTCGAATTTATGAGAGAGAACGTAACTAATTAGCTTAGCGTTGCGTCCGTTGATAGCGGTGAGCGGGCCGCGCGGCGCTGAAACTCTCCGCGGAACGATGGCTCGAACAGGTACCGAGAGAGCGCACGGACTGGCCGCGGGAGCGGCGGTAATATTTACCCACTGGCGAGATAGTAAGAACGATACCGAGTATGAGCGCTAGAACCATCTTCGTGGCCCTGATCGCGGTGCTTCTTCTGGGCTGTGGTGCCGATCCGGAGTCTACGACGGTTGCGCCCGTGGAGCCTCGAGCGGCTCCGGCTCCCATTGCGGATTCAGCTAATGGGCCGCAGCCGGCTGACACATTCCAGGTCGAGGCCGAGCGCTTCGCGGATCTGCGCGTCCTGCGCTATCAAGTGCTGGGCTTCGACGAGCTGAACCCAAGAACCAAGACGCTCCTCTACTATCTCTATGAGTCGGGTCTGGCCGGCCGCGACATCATCTACGACCAGAAGTACCGCTATAACCTCGCCATCAGGCGCACGCTCGAGGAACTCGTCAAGCACTATCCCGGCAATCGCGAGACGCCCGAGTTTCAGGCGCTGCTCGAGTACACCAAGCGTGTCTGGTTCTCTAACGGGATCCATCATCACTACGCGAACGACAAGTTCGTTCCGGGCTTTAGCTTCGAGAGTTTTGCCGCCTTCGTCGATGCTACGCCGGGAGATTTTCCGGTGCGGCCAGGTCAGTCGGTCGATGAGCTGCTCGCAGAGCTGCGGCCTATCATGTTCGATCCGGGGGTTGATGCGAAGCTCGTGAATCTCGTTCCCAATCAGGACGCGGTCGCCAACTCCGCCGTAAATTTCTATCTCGGCGTCACCCAGGCCGAGGTCGAGGCGTTCTACGATGCCGTCAGAACGCCCGACGATCCGACACCGGTCTGGTACGGGCTCAATTCACGCCTCGCCAGGATCGATGGCGAAATCGTCGAGCAGGTCTGGCGCGTGGGCGGGCTCTATTCGGAGGCGCTGGAGCGCGTCGTGTATTGGCTCGAACGCGCTGCGACGGTTGCGGAGAACGAATTGCAGCGCGACGCGCTGACGAAGCTCATTGCATATTTTCGCAGCGGCGATCTCGAGGACTGGGACGCGTACAACATCGCTTGGGTGGCTGATACAGAGTCGGTCGTCGATACGATCAACGGCTTCGTCGAGGTTTACAACGATCCGCTCGGATACCGCGGCTCCTACGAGGCGGTCGTGCAATTCGTGGACCCCGTTGCAACGCGGCGGATTCAGACGCTCGCGCGCGAGGCGCAGTGGTTCGAGGATAACTCGCCGATACCAGACGAGTACAAAAAAGCGGACGTGGCAGGGATCACCGGCAGGGCGATCAACGTCGTCGGCGAGGCCGGTGATAGCTCTCCCGCAACGCCGGTCGGCATCAATCTGCCGAACTCCGACTGGATACGCCAGTCCCACGGGTCGAAGTCGGTGGCACTCGCAAACATCCAGCAGGCCTATGATTCGGTCGCCGGCGGCGCGACGCGGGA
>JAHEEM010000056.1 GCA_024640695.1 Rhodospirillaceae bacterium
CTAGCGCCGTCTTTGTGGGACCAAAGAATATCTTACGCAAGCTGTTTTGGCTGCTCGCGCCCATGCCTAATGTCGGCTGGTCAGCCGAGCTCATGTGCCTACCGCCCCCGCCGCCTGCAGTGCCGAGCCCTGCGATCGACGCGCAAGCAGCCGAGCCCGATCGTCTCGAGATCACTGCCGGCGAAGTCGAGCTCTCGCGCGAAGAAGGCTTGGATATTTTCGGCGACGTCGAATTTCGCTACGGTGAGCGCAGCATCACCGCGGAAGGCGCGACCTACGATCGTCAGACCGGCCGCGCCAAGATCAGTGGCACCGTAACCTACCAGGATCCCAACGTCGCCATCTACGGCCAGGACGCCGAGATAGACACGCAAGGCCAGGAGATCTTTTTCGTCAACGCGGGATTCGACCTGCCGCGACGACCGGCACGCGGCTCGGCCGAGGCGCTTCGCCTTACCAACGAAGACGTGCTGGAAATGGCGGTAATGCGTTTCACGACCTGCCCCCCTGGTCAAAACGACTGGGAGCTCATTGCGGACGATGTCGCGTTCGACATCGATCAGGGTTTCGGCGCGGCCCATGGCGTGAAGCTCGAGTTCAAGGGCGTTCCCATACTCTATTCGCCCTATCTGACGTTTCCGATAGACGATCAGCGTCAGAGCGGCTTTCTGACGCCGCAAATCTCCAATCGCGAGCGCGCCGGCCTGGATATCTCGATTCCCTACTATCTGAATCTTGCGCCGAACTACGACCTAACCCTCGAGCCGCGCTACATGGCCCTGCGCGGCCTGCAGCTCAACTCCGAGTTCCGCTATTTGTCGCCGCGCAGCGAGGGGCAGCTCGACGTCGACTACCTTCATTACGATCGCGACGCGAAGATACCGCGCCACGCGCTGGCCTTCAGACATCAAACGAGATTCGCCGATCGCTGGCGGATGCTGGCGAGCCTCGACAACGTCTCCGACGACGCCTACTTCGAGGATCTCGGCAACAGCCAGAGCCTCGCAAGCCTGACTCATCTGAACCGCTACATCGACTTCGGCTATCAGGCTTCCTACGTGTCCATGCTTCTCCGGCTGCAAGGCTATCAGACCGTCGACACAACGATCGCCGCCGAGGATCGGCCTTATGAACGCGTTCCGCAGCTTAAGATTCAGGCACGCTGGGCCGGCGATCTGCTCACCCTCGACTCGACCAACGAGCTCGTGCTGTTCGAGCGCGATGTGGGGGTGACAGGATGGCGGCTGGACGCCATCGAAGAGATCGGCCTTTCGCTCGAGCGCCCCGGCATGTTCCTCAAACCCGCGGTGGCGGTTCGCCACACTGAATACTGGCTCAACGATCCCGCCCCGGGAAGCAACGATCGACTGTCGCGGACCTTACCGATCGGCAGTATCGACGCGGGCCTGATCTTCGAGCGCGACGACGGGGCCGGGTCGCGAATTCAGACCTTCGAGCCACGCATGCTCTGCGTGCGCGTCCCGTTCGAAGACCAGAGCACTTTGCCGATCTTCGACACGATCACGCCAGACTTCAACCTCGTCCAATTGTTCCGCAAATATCAATACGTAGGCGCCGACCGGGTTGCGGATTCTGACCAGATCAGCCTTGGGGTGACGACCCGGTTCATCGACCGGGACTCAGGCCAGCAGCTCTTTGCCGCAACAGTCGGCCAGACGCGTTACTTGAGTCAGCAAATCGTAAGCCTGCCCGGCGTTGCGCCGAACACGGCGGATGCCTCGGACTACCTCGCCGAGGTCAGCGCCAATATCGCGGACGCGTGGCGCCTGCGGGTCGATTACCAGTGGAACACCGATACCCAGGACAGATCCCGGGCGGAACTGAGCGTGCAGTACGCTCCGGACGCGGCCCGCCTGGCCGGGTTTTCGTACCGTTATCGCGAAGGACTCCTCGAGCAGGGCGACCTGTCGCTGGTCTGGCCATTGGGACCGAAATGGCGCGTGATCGGCCGCTACAGCTTCTCGTTTCTCGATCAGGAACCGCTGGACCGCTTCCTGGGCTGGGAATACGAGGCCTGCTGCTGGCGCCTGCGCGTGATCGGGCGAAACTATATCAGCCAGCGCAGCGGCGAGTCCGACACCTCGATCTCGATCCAACTGCAGCTCAAGGGGTTCAGCGACGCGGTCGATCCTCCGGAGATGCTGCTCGATCGTGGTATTCTTGGCTACCAGCGATTAGGCAATTAGTCTGCAATGAAGTCCCTGATCTGGATTCCGGCCGGCCTGTTGCTGGCCACCCAAGCCTGGCCTCAGACGCGTGAGCTCGGCGGAACCGGCGAGTTGCTCGACGGCGTCGCTGCAATCGTGGACAGCGGCATCGTGCTCAAGAGCGAGCTTACACAGCGCCTTGAGGTGGTCATGGCCAATCTGCGCCAGGCGCAGCTCGAGGCACCGCCCGAGCAGCGGCGACCCCTGCCAGCGTTGTCGGTGGTCGAAAGCCAGGTCCTCGATCAGCTAATACTGAGGCAGATTCAGCTTCAGCGGGCTGAGCGTTTTGGCATCGAGATCAGCGACGAGATGCTAAACCAGGCGATCGGCTCGATAGCGCGGGACAACGGGTTGACGCTTGACCAGATGCCCGCGGCCCTAGCGTCCGACGGCATCGACTACGCGATGTTCCGGCAGGAAACGCGCGAGCAGCTCATTCTCGATCAGCTGCTGCAGCGAGACGTCATCGGGAGAATCTCGATCACGCCGCGAGAGATGGAGCAGTGCCTCGCACGCAGCTCGACCTCACTCGCGGAGGATGTCGACTACAACATCTCACACATCCTCGTCAGCCTGTCGCCTAACGCAACGCGTGAAGAGGCTGAAGCTGCACGCGCCAAGGTCGCCGAGATTGTGTCCCAGCTCGACAACGGCGCCGATTTCGCGCAACTCGCGATCACGTATTCCGATGGCCAGGGCGCGCTGGAGGGGGGGTCACTCGGCTGGCGTAAGGGTGCGCAGCTGCCGACTCTGTTCACCGACACCGTCATCGGCATGACGCCTGGCGAGGTGTCCAAACCTATGCAGAGCGCAAGTGGTTTTCACATCGTGCGCCTGAACGATATCCGCGGCGCACAAGCCGTGATGGTCGATCAGATTCTTGTGCGGCACATACTCATGCAACCTAACGAAATTCTCGACGACGCAACTGTGGAGCAGCGTTTGGCCGGCATCCGCGAGCAAATTCTCGCTGGAGACGACTTCGGCGCCATAGCTCAAGCGCTGTCCGAAGATCCAGCATCTGCTGCCGAGAACGGGGACCTCGGCTGGGTCGCCCCAGGCGTATTCGTACCTGAATTCGAGCAGCGCCTTGCAGCGCTCGAGATCGGCGAGCTCAGCGAACCGTTCCGCACACGGTTCGGATGGCACATCGCCGAGGTCACGGACAAGCGCTCCTACGACACGACCGAGGAGATAAAGGAACAGCGCTGCGCCGAGCAGATTAGGGATAGCAAGATGGAAGAGCAGCAGGAGCTCTGGCTGCGGCAGATACGGGACCAGGCATTCGTAGAGCGCCGTCTCTAACACCGCGTTTGTCGCTACAACGTCGCACCCAAACAGGCATTGAACACCGCTCCCCCGGCGATCGTCGTCAGCACCGGTGAGCCGGCCGGTATCGGGCCGGACATCTGCGTCGAGCTTGCAGCCCGCGCACTGTCAGGCCGACCCGTGTTTCTTGGCAATGTCGCCACTCTCGAGCGGCGTGCCAAAGCGCTCGGCATTGAAATCGATCTGCGCGTCATCGACGGTCTCGACGCAGCACTGCCCCACACTCCCGGCATTATGCAAATCATCGATGCGCCGGTTGCCGTGCGTGTTGAAGCCGGTCAACTGAACTCAGCCAACGCACCGTACGTCCTCGAGCTGCTTGATCGCGGCGCGGCGCTCTGCGCGAGCGGCGCGGGCGCAGCACTCGTTACCGCGCCGGTGCAGAAGAGCATCATCAACGAGGCCGGGATCCCATTCAGCGGTCACACGGAGTACCTCGCAGAGCGCACGGGCGCCCGGCTGCCGGTCATGATGCTCACCCGCGACGCGCTCAGGGTTGCGCTCGTCACAACGCATCTGCCGCTGGCCGAGGTGCCGCGTCATATCGACGGGCGCAGACTCGAGGGCATCATCCGTGTGCTCGATGCGGACCTCAAGCGGCGCTTCGGCATCGTGCGGCCACGCATACGCGTACTCGGCTTGAATCCGCACGCCGGCGAGCGTGGCGTGCTCGGCCGCGAGGAGCTAGACATCATTGCCCCAACCATCGAGCGGCTCCGCAAAAGCGGCTTCGTGTTGCTCGGACCAGCGCCGGCGGATACCGCATTTACCGCCGACGCGCTGGCTGAGGCCGATGTCGTGCTCGCGATGTATCACGACCAGGGACTGCCGGTTATCAAGGCCTTAGGCTTCGGCGAGGTCATCAACGTCACACTCGGTTTGCCGATAATCCGCACCTCGGTCGACCACGGCACGGCACTCGAGCTTGCAGCAAGCGGTCGCGCGCGCGCTGACAGCCTCGCGGCAGCCTACGCGCTCGCGGTGCGGCTCGCCGACTGCGCGCCCGTTTGATGCGCCCGCCCCCCCGCAAGCAGCTCGGCCAGCACTTCCTTCACGATCCCGCGGTGATTGACCAAATCATTCGCGAGGTTGCCCCAGAGCCTCGCGACCGCATCGTCGAGATCGGCGGCGGGCTAGGTGCGCTGACCAGGCCTTTGCTGGAACACGTCGAAGAGCTTCACGTCGTGGAGATTGATGCGCGCCTAGCTGACGAGCTCGAGCAGCGCGCCCGGGCAAGCGGCGGGCGGCTGGTCGTGCATCATGCTGACGCGCTGAAGTTCGATTTCTCTGGTCTGAGCTCGGGGCCAGGCACTTTGCGGGTTGTCGGCAACCTCCCCTACAACATCTCAACACCGCTACTGTTCCACCTGCTTGGCCATCGTGCGGCAATCGTCGATATGGTTATCATGGTGCAGAAAGAGGTCGCGAAACGTATCGTGTCCCCGCCCGGGAGCAAGGACTACGGTCGGCTAACGGTCATGCTGTCCGCATGGATGGATGCTGAAACGTGCTTCGATGTCGGCCCGGGCGCGTTCAACCCGCCACCGCGTGTCTGGTCCACTGTGCTGCATGCGCGGCCGCGAGGCTGCGCGCGTTTCGCGATAGACGATCAGCAACGCTTCGCCGATCTCGTTCGCCTAGCGTTCTCCATGCGCCGCAAGACATTACGACGCAGTCTCGCAAGCCTGCTCACGCGCGAGCAGATCGAGTCTGCCGGCGTCGATCCGACGGCTCGTCCCGAGACACTGGAGCCGGCGCAGTTCGCCGCGCTTGCCCGGCTGATCTAAACACGATGGCGCTTTACGCAATCGGCGACATCCAGGGCTGCGCCGGCGCGTTCGACGAACTGCTCGTTGAGATCGACTTTGAGCCTACCAAGGATTGCCTCTGGCTGGTCGGCGACCTCGTCAACCGCGGTCCGGATTCGCTAAGCGTGTTGCGCAAGATAATGACTCTCGGCAAGAGTGTCGTGGCAGTGCTTGGGAACCATGATCTTCACCTGCTCGCGACGGTTGCAGGCATTCGAGCGCCGCGGGCGCAGGACACGCTCAACGCTGTGTTGGCCGCACCGGATTGCGACATCATCGTAGACTGGCTACGTTCGCGGCCGCTGCTTCATCACGATGTCGCGGGCAAGCGCGTGCTCGTGCACGCTGGTGTGCCGCCATGTTGGACTGTCGCGGCAGCCTCGCATGCCGCGCGCGAGGTCGAAAGCCTGTTGCGCAGCCCGGACTGGATGCGTGGACTCGCAACGATGTATGGCAACGGACCTCGCCAATGGCGGCCGCGGCTCGCCGACGAGGAGCGCATCCGATTCACGATCAACGCACTGACGCGCATGCGCTACTGCAATGAGCACGGCGGCCTGGACTTCGAGCACACCGGCCCGCCCGGGACGCAAGCGGCGGGACTCGTGCCCTGGTTCGACCATCCTCAGCGCCCGCATGAAGATATCCAGATCGTCTTCGGCCATTGGGCAACACTTGGGATTCTGCGCCGCGCGGATGTCACCGCGACCGATAGCGGCTGCGTTTGGGGCGGTGCACTGACCGCGATTCCGCTCGAGCCGGCGGGCGAGCCCGTCGCCGTCAAATGTTCGGGGTTTGCGCGGCCGCAGCCCTAAGTCAGACCGCGACGGGGGCCTTGATGTGGCCATGGGCCTGGTAGTCGATCAGTTCGAAGTCCTCGAACCGATAGTCGAAAACACTATCGGGGCGCCGAGTGATCACCAGCCTCGGCAGCGGCAATGGCTCGCGGCTGAGCTGCTCGTCGGCTTGCTCGAGATGATTCAGATACAGGTGACAGTCACCGCCCGTCCAAACGAGCTCACCGGGCTCGAAACCCGCTTGCTGCGCGATCATATGCGTCAGAAGCGCATACGATGCGATGTTGAACGGCACGCCCAGAAACACGTCCGCGCTGCGCTGATAGAGCTGGCATGAAAGTCTGCCGTTAGCGACGTAGAACTGAAACAGCGCGTGGCAGGGCGCGAGCGCCATCTCGCTGAGCTGGCCGACGTTCCAGGCGCTGACGAGAATCCGGCGCGAATCCGGATCCGTGCGCAGCAGCTCGATCGTTCGCTCGATCTGGTCGATCGTGCCGGCGTCAACGGTCGGCCAGCGGCGCCATTGCGCGCCGTACACTGGGCCCAGATCACCGTTGGCATCGGCCCATTCGTCCCAGATCGTCACCTTATTCTCGTTGAGGTAGGCCACGTTGGTGTCGCCGCGCAAGAACCACAGTAGCTCGTAGATGATCGAGCGCAGGTGCAGCTTCTTGGTCGTCAACAGCGGAAAGCCAGCGCTCAGATCACAGCGCAGCTGGTAACCGAACACGCTCAGCGTGCCAGTGCCCGTACGGTCGGCCTTGCGCGCGCCCGTATCGCGTATCGTGCGCACAAGATCCAGGTAAGGCTTCACTGCGTCGTCCTTTCCACGTAGCGGGGCGAATGATAGGCCCACCAGAAGAACGCAATGCCGATCACGATCATCGGCGTCGACAGCACCTGGCCCATCGTGACCCAGCCGAAGGCGAGGTAGCCGGCCGCATCGGGATTCATATGCACGTCCGGCAGGCGGACGAACTCGACCATCACGCGAAATACGCCATAACAAACTAGAAAGAGCCCGGAAACGGCCATGATCGGCCGCGTGCGCCGTGAGAACCCCCACAGGATCAAAAACAGCACCAAGCCTTCCAGAAAGGCTTCGTAGAGTTGCGTCGGGTGCCGCGGCACACCATTGACCACCACCGCCCAGAATGCGTCTGGCCCAGCCTCGGAGCCCCAGAGCTCGCCGTTGATAAAGTTGCCGATGCGCCCGAGACCAAGACCCGGCGTTACCCACGGCGCGATGAAGTCGGTCACGGCGAAGTACGGTTGCTTCACGTTGCGCGCGAACACTCCCATCGCAACGAGCACGCCGATCAGGCCGCCGTGGAAGGACATACCGCCCTCCCAAATCCTGAATATCGCGAGCGGATTTGCGATCAGTGAGTCGAAGCCATAGAAAAGCATGTAGCCGAGCCGGCCGCCGGCAATGACGCCGATTGCAACATAGAACACCAAGTCGTCGACGCGCGCCGGGGCGATTGGGCTGTCCGGACGCTTGGCGCGCGATCGCGCACCGAGCCAGCCGAGCGCGAATCCGCCGAGGTACATCAAACCATACCAGCGGATCGCCAGCGGACCTATGGAGATTGCGATCGGATCGATTTCTGGATAGATGAACACGAGCGACCAAGTGTAATCGCCGCCCACGTGAGCCAGCAAACGGTATAGTGGCCGGATGTCGAACCGGCTCAACCAAGAAACCAGCCCGTACCTGCGTCAACACGCGGACAATCCTGTGGATTGGCACCCTTGGGACGCCGAGGCCATCGCACTCGCGCGGCAGACCGGCAAGCCGATCCTGCTCTCGGTCGGGTACTCCGCCTGCCACTGGTGTCACGTGATGGCGCACGAGTGCTTCGAGGATGACGCGACGGCGGCACTCATGAACCGACTGTTCGTCAGCATCAAGGTCGATCGAGAAGAGCGCCCGGACCTCGATAAGATCTATCAGCTCGCGCACCAGTTGATCGCACAGAGTCCAGGCGGCTGGCCACTGACGGTATTTCTGACACCCGACGAGCATCTGCCGATTTTCTCGGGCACCTATTTCCCACGCGAGACATTCAAGCAGGTGCTCGAGCGTGTGCACCAGTACTACTGCGATCGTGGCAGCGAGGTCCGCAACCACGGCGAGGCCCTGCGCGGCGCGTTTGGACAGCTGACGCTCGCGATCGGCGAGGCACAGCCTACGCTGAACGCCGAACCTCTGGCCTTGGCACGCGCCAGGCTCGCGGAGGACTTCGATAGCCAACACGGCGGTTTCGGTGGAGCGCCGAAATTTCCGCATCCGACACACATCGAAACCCTGCTGCAGCATTGGCGCGTAACAGCCGAGACAGCTGCTCCCGACCTCGATAGTCTGTATATCGCAACGTTGACGCTTACTCGAATGGCCGAGGGTGGCATTTACGATCAGCTCGGCGGCGGCTTCTTTCGCTACTCAGTCGATGAGCGCTGGACGATCCCGCATTTCGAGAAGATGCTGTATGACAATGCGGCGCTGCTCGCAGTCTACACCGACGCCTACGCAGCGACCGGTGACCCGCTCTTCGGGCGCGTAGCGGCGGAGACTGCTGACTGGGCATTGCGTGAGATGCGCGATCCGGGCGGAGCCTTCTACGCGACTCTCGACGCGGACTCCGAAGGAGTCGAAGGAAAATTTTACGTCTGGACACGCGAAGAGTTTGCAGCACTGCTCGATCCGGCGGAGAACTCCCTCGCGGAGCAGCGCTTCGGCCTAAGGCAAGCACCGAATTTCGAGCACGGGACCTGGCATCTGCGCGCTGCCATGCCGCTCGAGGATTTAGCAACCACGACGTCAGTCAACGCCCTCACGGCGACACTCGACCGCGCCCGCGGAAAACTGCTCGCGAGCCGCTCGCGGCGGGTGCGGCCCGACCGAGACGACAAGGTACTGACCGCCTGGAATGGGCTGATGATCCGCGCACTGGCCCGCGCCGCAAGGACGCTACAGCGCGAGGACTTGGCCGATGCCGCGGAAGGTGCGCTCGCATTTATCCGGGAAGCGATGTGGCACGACGGCCGCTTGTTAGCGACGTCGATCAGTGGCAAGGCCCGCCACGCCGCTTACCTCGATGACTACGCATTCCTCGCGCATGGCATCGTCGAGCTGCTGCAAACGCGCTGGAGCACGGCGCATTTGCGCTTCGCTGTCGAGCTGGCCGATATCCTGCTCACGCAGTTCGAGGACAGCGCCGGCGGTTTTTTCTTCACAGCGCGGGATCACGAGACGCTAATCCACCGGCCGAAGCCGTTCGCCGATGAAGCCCTGCCCTCCGGCAACGGCATCGCGGCGCAGGCATTGCTCGCGCTGGGCCACCTGCTCGGTGAACCGCGTTATCTCACCGCGGCCGAGCGCACGCTGATGGCAGCATGGCCTGCGCTACAGCAGTACCCCCATGCACACGGCGCGATGCTCACGGCGCTCGGCAGTCTGCTCGAACCGCAAGAGTTCATCGTCCTGCGCGGCGGCGCCGATGAGATCACGGAGTGGCGGCAGTTCTTGAACGCGGGTTTCAATCCCACGCGGCTCATATTCGCGATCGATGCCACCGAAAACGAGCTGCCCGGACTGCTCAACGAGCGCAGGCCGGCCGAGGGCACGATCGCCTACGTCTGTCGTGGCACGACCTGCCACGCTCCGGTCGACAACCTGGCAACACTCGCCGCCGCGCTCGGCGCTCCGACTCGCTCGGCGTAGCGGCGATCACCGGCGGCAATGCCGATGCGATAGCTCGCGCGAGCTCAGCCGGCCGGTATCAGTAAGCCGTCACCGCGTCGCCGCTATGCACTTCCACCGGGGTCCCGTCCAGCGCCGCAAACCGCACGGGCACTGAGACGATCGACCCGCCGCGATTGCGCTGCACGACAAAATGCAGATGCGGCCCCGTGCTGAAGCCAGTGTTGCCGGAGTCCGCAATACGCTCACCGCGCTCGATGCGCTGACCTGGCGTCACGCGAATCGAGTGCAGGCTCAGGTGCGCGTATACGGCCATCGTACCGTCAGCATGCAGAATGCGCACAAGGTTCGGCGGCGCCGCGCTTTCATCTGGATTCGTCACGGAACGGAAGTAGTCGCCGGCGACTTCCATGACGGTGCCCTGCCGCGCGGCGTGCACGCCGGTACCGATCGGCATCTCGAAATCGATCGCATGCTCGCTCGATGGATCCGTATGCGTAATGCGCTCGGGGTAAGCCTGTGAGACAACGTGCCGCGATGCGACGGCGTACGGCAGCCGGTACGGCTGCGCCGGCGCGTGCCGTGCGCGCGGGTCGCCTGGGATATACAGCAGATAGTAAGCCTGCCGCAATTCGCTCTGCACTGCGCCTGCTGCCCGTTCGAGCTCGGTCTGGCTGCGCGCCGGCAACACAGGCAGTCCGTAGAGCGGCTGCGAGCCCACAGCATAATCGTCCGCCGACGGATACACCGCGATCTGCACGGGGCCGTAAAAGCGATTCTCGGCGATGAGCGCGCTGCCGCTTGCCAGGCTGCGCTCATAAAGCTCGACGCCGACCGCCGCGCCCGGCGCGGGTTCGCTGCTGAGGAGCTCGGCTGAAGATCCGCTCTGCGGGCGGTCGGAATAGCTCGGTGTGCCATCGGCCTCGACAGCATGGTAGACATTCTGCGCGAGCGCGGCAGCACAGCACAGCAGCCCAAGCGGCGCGGCGTGCAACACAGCTCGTCGCCTCGGTTGCTGCCAGCCACGACCGGCGTCCATCCGACTTGCGTCAGCTGTCGTCGTCGAGGTCGTCAACGTCGGCTTGACCGGCCCAACGCCGCCGCAAGTGTGACCATGACATCCCTGCCGCTAGAATGACCGCAAGCAGCAAGAGCAGAATCCACGCCATGGCCGTCCGATTCGAAAGCTCGACGAGACCATAGTAGACAACGAGCCAGACAATGGAGCCGCTCAGCGCGGCAGCGAGCGTAAGCCCGACCGGGCCGAGAGAGCGAATCGTCGCGCGTAGAAAAATTACCCAGCAGACGATCAGCACGAGCCCGAAGAAAACCACCAGCGGCGGATATATGGACCAGTTATTCAACGCCCATTCGAGATAGCTGAAGCCGGTGGGGTTCCAAGTGACGAGGACTAGGAACAGCGCAATAACGAATCTCGTGCCGATACCAGCCAAAGAAATAGACTTCACCGTCGTTTGCCTTTGCCGCTTGAGTTACGGCAGATCAAGGCGCTGCCAGTCGCCGTCTACCCGACGTAGCTCGTAGGCCGGCCAATAGTTCTTGTCGAGATTGAGCGTGATGACCTGCGCCACGTCATTCCAGGTCACGGTATTCAGCCTGACCGACTCGCGGTCGCCCAGACCTCTAACCGCGCCGATGAATGCATCTAGATCCGGGGTTGGCTTACCATCGACCGCCATTATGCGTCGGCCCGCATACAGGCCCGAGCGGCTCGCGGGGGAACCGAAGCCGAAGTAGGCAACGTAAACACCCTCGGATTCTATGCCGCGCTGAGCCGAGATCGCCCGGTGCGGGGGCTGCAGCAGCGCGCCAGCCCAGAGCAGAATCCTGTCGATGCCTTCCCCGGTCAACGGCACGGTAACCACGGTCTCCGTTAGCTCCTGGCCGTCGCGAAATATCGTGATTTCGACCTGCTGGCTCTGGGTGGCAAGCTCGACCTCCCGAAAGGTGTTCGCCTCCGCACCGTCGATGCTCAACAGCATGTCACCCGGTCGGAAGAACTGCGATGCGGGCGAGCCGGCGACGATCGTGTCGATCGCGAGAATCTGGCGGCGTTGCGGATGATGAGCCTCGTAGCGCCGCACCCAGGATTCGGGAAGCCCGAAATTTCGCGCCGTTGCCAACGGCATGCGGCGCCACTCGACCTCCAGCGAGTGCAGCACGGTGCCATCTCTGAGGCGATCGATCATGTCGACGATCAGATCCGCGTGCATACCCATGTTGACCTGTGTTTGCTCACGCCCCGACTGATAGGCGAAGCTTGCCCACAGGGCGGCCACTCTGCCCTGCAGATCGACGATGACGCCGTCGAAGTCTTCAGGCCCGTTGACCAGCTGGACGCCCTCGAGATTCGAATCCCTAAACCGCAGCGTCCGCGATAAGGGGAAATTCGCCGCAACCACGGCAGCCACCTCGCTGGCCTGCGAATTCAAAGTGTGATCGCCCTTGAGACCCACGACCGCGACATCATCGCCCGGCAGTAGGTTTTCGTTCGCGAATCGCGCGCTGCGAACGGGCGTATCGCCGATCAGCGCGGGGTCGTATGACACCACGGCGAGATTGTGCAGCGGATGAACGTACTCGACCTTACCGGGCAACTCCAGTGAACCTGCAAACGTTATGCGAACGTCACCCATCGCGACCGGCACAGTGTTGCGATCAACGACAACCAAGCCACGCTCCGCATCGGCGATGAGGCCGGTGCCATAGTAATGGCGGTCGGACACGCCTGAGACCGTGTAGGGCATGTCGAAGTTGACCAGCACGAGCGAGGGCGCAATGCGCTGCACGTAACGCTCACCGGGTTGCTCCGGGAAGGTCGTCTCGCCGGGCTCTGGCGCGTGCGCAAATGGCGCGTCGGCCAGCGCCTCGCACGGCCACAAGCCCGTGCGATCGTCGCGCTTGCATCGCGCGCTCGGGAACCAGCGCCGGTCGTTGGTAATCAGACGTTGGCGCTCAGTCTGGGGGTCGTCGAACTGCACAAACCGGACCGGCACGCGCTGGTTCTGCGACAGCCTCTCGAGTACGCGCTGCAGATCATCGATATCGTTCATCGCAACGCCGTCGATATCGAGCAAAAGGCTCGCGCGCGGGATCGCCGCGGTACCGAATACGTAGCCCGGGTTGGCCAGATAGACGCCCGCTACGGGTCGGTTAAAGCTCCTTGCCTGCTGATAAGACAGGTCATGAAAAATGCCTTCGCCGTACTCGATGAACTCCGCCGGCGAGATAGCATTCAAGTCATCGACTTCGAGCCTGCGCTCAAGAGGCTCCCCGCCGCGCTCGATACGCACCTCCACGCTGCCGCCGACATTGTCGTCGAGTTTCGCCGCGAGCGGCACGAAGGTCGTCGTGAACTCACCGTCGACGCTGACGAGAATGTCGCCGGGCTCGAAGAATGCGCCGGCCTCGCTGCCCGGTATTACATTCTCGACGACGAGCAATCCTGTCTGGCTCGGATATGCCTCGCGCATGCGCGCTTCCAGGGCTTCCGTCAGCCCCAGCCGACGCAGCTCCGCATACGGTTTGTGCACGAACTCAGTCTGCAGCGTGCCCCGCGGGACCGACTTGCCTTCGCGCACGTATTCCATGGCGACGCGGATGCGGTCCAGCGGCAGGAAGAAACTCGACGCGGCTTGCGAGTTTGCTCCAGCGTTCAAGGCGACAACCCGGCCTTCGATGTCGACGACCGGCGATCCAGACGATCCGCCCGAGGTCCCTGAAGCCGCCTGCAAGTAAAAGGTATTGAAATCGTTGTAGTTACCGCGGCCATAGTTGGGAGCCTGGCGGTCGAGCCGCGCGATCGTTCCCGCCAGAATGGAGAGCTGCTCACCGGCATCGTTGCCGATCACCCGTATGTCGCTGCCGATCTGGGCGGCTTCGGGCTCCAGAGCCAGCTCGGCCGGACGAATAAACTTGAGCTCGGCTGGATCGTACTTGAAGAATCCGAAATCATGCACCGGATCGCGGTACACGGGAATGAGCTCGACCTCCTCCTGGTTGAGGAAGATCGCCTGGGCGACGACTGGGCCGGGCGTGACGACATGTCGATTCGTAAGAATCAGCCCTCGCTCGGCATCGACGACAAAGCCGGTCGCCTGACTCGACTGACTGCGCTCCGTGTCGAAGGCGCGCGTGCTATCGACGCGTATCGACACCACGCCGGTCGAGATCCGCTCCAGGGTCGTATTCCAGCTGCGGTCCTGGGCAAAGCCGCTCGTCGTAACTATCGCGGCCGCCACCACAAAAACGTATCGAATCATCTTGCTCATAGCCCGGATTGTATGTTTCGTATAGGCCATCTGACCACTGGCGTCGGAATTCACTCCCGGCTCGAAGCCGAAAAGGTTAATCTCCCGAGCGCAGCGATTGCTCAACACCGTGCTGGGGCCCGCTCGGAATATAGCGAACATCCAGCTGCCGCGCGGCGCGAACGTCGTCCAAGCGCCGCACCGACATACGCAGCGGCGCCTCCTTGAGCTGCGCCGGTTGGTGCTTCGCCTGCTCCAAGAGCTCAGCCATAGCCGCCACGAACTGATCGAGCGTCTGCTTGCCCTCGGTCTCGGTAGGCTCGATCAGCAAACACTCTGGCACGAGCAGCGGAAAGTAAGTCGTCGGAGCGTGAAAACCCTTATCGAGCAGCGCCTTGGCAATATCCATCGCTGTCACACCAGTGCTCTTGGCAACGTGCTTGAGCGTCACGACGAACTCGTGGCTCGCGCGACGCTGCGGGTAGGCGATGTCGAAGCCGGCTTGCTTTAGACGGGTCATGAGATAGTTTGCATTGAGCACGGCGTGATCTGCGATTCTCGACATACCCTGACGACCGATCATCCGGATGTAGACATATGCGCGCAGCAGCACGCCGGCATTGCCCATGAATGCCGACAGGCGGCCGATGCTTTTTGGACAGTCCTCGGCGCCCGCCCAGCGATACCCTTCGCCCGTGGAGATCACATACGGTATCGGCAGGAACGGCTTGAGCTTGTCGACGACGCCAACGGCGCCCGAGCCGGGTCCGCCACCCCCGTGCGGCGTCGCGAATGTCTTGTGCAGGTTGATATGCATGACGTCGAAACCCATCTCGGCAGGCAAAGCCTTGCCAAGAATCGCGTTCAGATTCGCGCCGTCGTAGTAAAGCAGCCCGCCAGCCGCATGGACGATCTCGCTAATGGCCTGGATTTGTCGCTCAAACAAACCGAGCGTGGAAGGATTCGTGAGCATGATTCCAGCGGTCTTCGGGCCACACAACGCACGAAGTTCGTCGAGGTCGAGATCGCCGTCGACGCGCGTCGCTAGTTCCTTGACGGTGCAGCCGCACATCGTCGCCGTGGCCGGGTTCGTGCCATGCGCCGCATCGGGTACGAGGATCTCTGTGCGGTCGGTATCGCCGCGCTCGACGTGGTATGCGCGAATCATCGCTACACCTGCGAGCTCACCCTGCGCACCGGCCATCGGCGTTAGGGAGAAAGCCGACATACCCGTCACGGTTTGCAGCGCATGTTGCAGCTCGAAGAGACAGGCCATATAGCCCTGCGAGGCGCCGACAGGAGCCAGCGGATGGCGGCCTAGAAACCCCGGCAACATCGCCAGGCTATTACACCCGCGCGGGTTGTATTTCATCGTGCACGAACCCAGCGGATAGAAGTGGGTGTCGATCGAGAAATTGCGTTGCGACAGCCGCGTATAGTGGCGCACGACGTCGAGCTCGGACACCTCGGGCAACAACGGTGCCTCACGCCGCAACGCCGCCTCGGGCAGATCACAACTGTGCTCCTGCGAAGGGTGCTGCGCTCTGGCTGCCCGACCTGGCTGGCCGCGCTCGAAGATCAACGGCTCGCTCATCGGCTCGTTCCAGCTTGTTGAATCGCCGCACTGAGCACCAGTGCATAGCGCTCGATGTCTTCGTCGGTCTTGGTTTCGGTTGCGCACACCAGCACACAGTTCTCAAGACTCGGATACCAA
>JAHEEM010000259.1 GCA_024640695.1 Rhodospirillaceae bacterium
CGAAGAACTGTGGCGCGACGCGACTCGGCGAATAGAACGGGAATTCGGCATTCCGACCGAAAATGTAATGCTGACGGCAACCCACACGCATAGCGCCCCGTTCAACGCACGGACCGATTTGGCAGATCTCATAGTGCAGTCAGTGCGACAAGCGAAGGGCAAGAGCAGACCGGCACGAGTGGGTTACGGAACCGGTGTGTCTTATATCAACGTCAATCGCAATATCATCGATCCCGAGACGCGACGATGGTGGGAGGGGCCGAACTACGACGGACCGTCCGACAAGACCGTTGCTGTCGTTGCCTTCGAGAGCCTCGATGGCGATCCGATCGCGGTGCTTTACAACTACGCGATGCATGCCGTAACAGTTGGGATGTTCGATCAGGTCAGCGGCGACACGCCCGGAGCAGCTTCGACATATATCGAGGACTCCCTAGACGGTGATGTCGTCGCGCTCTGGTCGAGCGGCGCGGCGGGCGACCAGAATCCGATTTATTATCAGCAGACCTACGATTTGCGCGCCATTCGCATTGCGGAGTATGCGGCGCGCGGCGAGGACATCAGCAATGCGATGCCGCCGGGTGGTCAGGGCCTGGACAAGACCGATCGGACCGTTATCAGGCTCATGAATCAGCAAAAGCAGATGATCGCGTCGATGGGCCAATTTCTCGGCGAAGAGGTGCTGCATGTCATGCGGGGCATCGGGCGCAAGGAACGCGAGGTCACGATTCGAGGCGGCCAAGCCAGTATCGACTGTCCCGGCCGAAATCGTTTGGACTCCGGGCGCGCCGGCTTTGCAGGCCGGTACGAAGATGCTGAACCGGTGGCAATCAGACTCAGTGTGCTCACGATCGGCGACATCGTGATCGGTGGTGTCAACGCGGAAGTGTTCAATCTAATTGCACAACGATTGAAGAACGAGTCGCCGTACGCGCGCACCATGATGGCGACGCTCACGAACGGCAGGGCAGCATCCGGTTACATCCCGAACGATGCAGCTTATGGCATGTACACCTTTGAAGTGGTGTCCTCTCGGCTGCACCCGGGCTGCGCGGAGTCGTCGATTGTCAACGGGATTTTGGATCTATTGGCAAAGGAACGCAGAACCGAGGCGGACGTGTGGGAGCCCGGGCACTGACGAGTCTGCCCGCGTGCTCGGCGCGCAGCGTGCCCAAAGCCCTATACTCCAGATCGATTTACGATACATGAACGCCTAGGGGGCACGTCATGAAAGCTCTGTTAGTTCGACTGCCGGCCTTGTCTGTACTGTGGAGCGGCATTGCGTTTGGACAGACCGTCGGATGTGATCGCGCGTGCCTCGAAGGCGCATTGATGCGTTACATGAATGCCGTCGTCGCCAATGCGCCCGAGGATGCCGGCATCATCGTCGGCTTCCGGCAGACCGAAAACGCCGAGGTCAAACGGGTCGGCACCGGCACATGGCAGAGTGTGACCGCACTCGGCGAGGTGCAGCGGCACTACATCGACACCGTTTCGGGCCAGGCGGCTTACTTCGGTCTCGTCGAAGAGAGCGGTAAACCGGCTGTGGTCTCCGTTAGAGTCCAGGTCGTCGGCAGGCAGGTTACCGAGGCCGAGTGGTATATCGGCCGAGAGGGCCAAGCGGGTATGCAGGGTATGCCCGCGAGCGATGGTTCCGGTGCAGGCCCCTACAACCCTGACAACCTCGTCGCGAATCCGCCGCCGGCGGAACGCAATGTGCCGCGCCGAGAGCGGCTCTCGCGCGAATCGTTGCTCGGCGTGGCCAACAGCTACTTCGATGCGATTACGGCGAACGACGGCACGATCATGATGATCCATCCGGCATGCACCCGCATCGAAAACGGCCAGCAGATCACGGGCCGCCCGCTGCCCGAGGGCAGCGACGACGGCTATCAAGGTCGAACCAATTGTTCGTCGGGCATCAGGCCGACCGGTCGGCTTAATATCGCGCTCGTGACGAGTCGACGCTATCCGATCGTCGACGAGCAACAGCAGGTCGTCATGGCAACGGTCGTGTTTCTGCGGAATCCCGATTCGATCAACTGGCGTCTCGGTCTCAGCGAGTTCTTTTTCGTCAACGACTCACGTATCTCGGAAGTTCAAGCCGCGATGTTCTATGCGCCGCCGGATCTGCCGATCCCGAATTGGCCGCCCTACGGCGGTAGTTTCCCGTTGCCGGCGAGTGCCGCAGCATCGCGATAGGCGCACCCAGAACTATTTGCTTCGCATTGGAGGAACCTCATGCCTGATCGAGCTGCACAACGAGTGGCTGCATTTCTTGGGCTCTGGCTCATCGCTTCTCTGACCGGGTTGGCCGGCGCACAAACGCCCGCGGGACCTCGATGGTGGCCATCCGAGTGGGGCCCTGACGACGAGCGCGGCGCAGCCAACCGCCTCACGCCAGCCAAGGTCCTCGAGGCCGCCGCCCTGATCAAGGAGGGCCGCGTCTACGAGCTCGGCCGTCCATACGAGGTCGGCATGCCGCTCTTCGGCAATCGCCATTTCAGTCTCACGATACCGGGGCTACCGACCGTGATCACAGGTGGTGAGAACGGCGTCGTCTTCAACGACGAGCTCGTGAGCGGTGAGATCGGTCAGATCGGCACACAGTTCGATGGCCTCGGCCACGTGGGCACGGAGATCGACGGCGACTACGTGTTCTACAACGGCTTCAAGCTTTCGGAGTTCGGGACGTCCTACGGCCTCACGAAGCTCGGCGTCGAAAAAGCGGGTGCGATCTTCACGCGCGGTGTGCTCGTCGACGTCGTACGGTACAAGGGTGTCGAAAGACTGGGCCCTGAATACATCATTACGATCGAGGACATCGAAGGCACACTGGCCATGGAAGGAGTCGAGATTCGCCCGGGCGATGCGGTCATCTTTCACACGGGCTGGGGTCAGCTCTGGAAGGTCGACAACGAGACCTTCGGCGCCAGTGAGCCCGGCCCGGGTATTACGGCGATCAAGTGGCTCGCCGCGCAGGACATCTTCATGACGGCGGCCGACAACTATGCGATGGAGGCGATTCCGGGCGAGAATCCCGCGCGTTCCATCGAGGGGCATCAGTGGTTGCTGAGCCGCGGCATCTACAATCTCGAGAATCTCGATTTGAGTGCACTCGCGGCAGACCGCGTATACGAATTTGCGTTCATCTTCTCACCGCTGAAGCTCGTGGGCGCGACCGGTTCGCCGGGGAATCCAATCGCTGTGCGTTAGCGCCTGCTTCGAGGTGGTCGGTTCGCTTCCACGAGCCGGCGATGCACGCCTGTGTTCTCGACCGCCTCGATCATTGGCCGAGCAGGCGGCTCCGACAGGCCTTTGATACGTGCATCTACGAATATCGACTCCGAGTTAGAATGAGTTTAATTCGCAAAGTCCAGTGCCCAGAAACGAACAGCCCAGCAAGAACGATCGATAGGAGAATGTCGTGAACGAGAAGACCAAGAGCGCCACGCAAAAATGCCCGGTCATGCACGGCGGCAACACGATCGTCGGCACATCGAACGTCGATTGGTGGCCTAACGCGCTGAATCTCGACATTCTTCATCAGCACGACCGCAAGACCAATCCGCTCGGCACGGACTTCGACTACAGCGAAGCGCTAGGGAAACTCGACACGGTCGCGCTCAAGAAGGACCTTCACGCGCTGATGACCGACAGCCAGCCCTGGTGGCCTGCGGACTGGGGGCACTACGGTGGTCTCATGATCCGCATGGCATGGCATGCTGCGGGCACTTATCGCACGGCCGACGGCCGCGGCGGCGCCGGAACGGGCAATCAGCGCTTCGCTCCGATCAACTCCTGGCCCGACAATGTCAGTCTCGACAAGGCGCGCCGGCTGCTGTGGCCGATCAAGAAGAAGTACGGCAACCGGATCAGTTGGGCCGATCTCATCGTTCTGGCGGGGACGGTCGCCTATGAGTCCATGGGGCTCGAGACTTACGGCTTCGCTTTCGGTCGCGAGGACATCTGGCATCCAGAGAAGGACACTTATTGGGGTTCCGAGCGGCAGTGGCTCGACTCGAGCCGTTATGAGGGCGAGGACCGGGAAACACTCGAGAATCCGCTCGCCGCGGTCCAGATGGGACTGATCTACGTCAATCCCGAGGGCGTCAACGGCAAGCCGGATCCGCTGCGGACCGCGCATGACGTCCGCGTGACCTTCGCACGCATGGCGATGAACGACGAGGAGACTGTCGCGCTGACCGCCGGCGGGCACACGGTCGGCAAGTGTCACGGAAACGGCGACGCGAGCCTGCTCGGCCCCGATCCCGAGGCGGCCGACGTATCCGAGCAAGGCCTCGGCTGGCGCAATCCCAAGGGCAAGGGTTGCGGGCGCGATACCGTCACGAGCGGCATCGAAGGCGCGTGGACGACGCACCCCACACGCTGGGACAACGGCTACTTCCATATGCTCTTCAACCACGAATGG
>JAHEEM010000057.1 GCA_024640695.1 Rhodospirillaceae bacterium
ATATGTCACTAGATGCCCCGCGTAGCCCGGATACCCCGGTGAGCTCACTTATAATCTTTCTGAAAGCGCCTCAACGCTCGAAGCGCCGCCTGGCTGTACGGATTGGCGACGCGGGCGCTACCGCAGCGGCCTTCCGCCTGCTCGCATGTGCGCTCGAGGATGCGAGCAACTGGCCGGGACAGGTCGTTCTCGCACCGGCTGATGCCACGGATGCGGCGTGGCTTGCGAACTCCGGGCTGGGTCCGCATGAGGTCGTTGTCCAGCAGGGTCGAACACTCGGCGAGAGAATCAACCATGTAGATGCCGTGCTGCGCTCCCGCGGGCTCGAACGACTCATCTATATCGGCGCGGATTGCCCCGCCCTAGACGGCAGCTACCTCGAACGCGCTGCAGCGGCACTCGATCGCGCCGATGCCGTGCTCGGCCCCGCCAGCGACGGCGGGGTCGTGCTCATGGCCGCGCGACGCGCCTGGCCCCCCATCGGCGATCTTGCCTGGAGCACCCCGGCGCTGCGTGAGGATCTGCTCGAGCGGCTGGCCGAAGACCTCTGGAGCGTCGATTGCCTAAACCCACTGGCCGACGTTGACAGCGTGGAGGATCTAATCACGGCAGGCGCCGAGCTGACGGCCGACACGCGGCCGGCGCGACGCGCCTTCGTCGAATGGCTCCAGGCTCTCGATCCGCCGCACGCCGAGGCGTCGTGAATAACCTGACGCGTTGGCTACTGCTCGCTGCGCTGATCGCCGTGATTGCTGCAGGCATCACCTGGCTGCCGCTGAGCGACTGGCTCGAGCTCGGCGTCACCTGGATTGAAACGCACCCAACGATAGCCTGGCTGGTGTTCATTCTCGCCTATGCGGCCTCGGCAGTGCTTGTGATCCCAGGTTTGATCTTCACGCTCGCGGCCGGATTCATCTTCGGCTTACCGCTAGGCGTGGCGCTCACATCGGCAGGCAGCACCCTAGGCGCGTGCGCTGCGTTCCTGGTCGGCCGCTATCTGGCTCGAGGCTGGGTGGAGCGGCGCATCGCATCTCATGCGGGATTCAGGGCGCTGGATGCGGCGACGCGCCACGAAGGGTTTACCATCGTGTTTCTCGCTCGCCTCTCACCGATTTTTCCGTTTGCCTTCTTGAATTACGGTCTCGCGCTCACGGCAGTACGGTTTCGTGACTACGCGCTCGCCTCGTGGATTGGAATGGTCCCAGCGACCCTCGTTTATGTGTACTTGGGCACGGCAATCGGCAACTTCGGCCAGCTCACAAGTGGCAATTTCGAAAGCGGCATCGCAGGCCGCGCGTTGCTCTTCGGTGGCCTCGCTGCGACGGTGGCACTGGGCGTGTTCGTCACGCGCAAGGCAACGCAGGCACTCGGGAAGCACCTGCAGCACGAGATCGAAGCAACGGACCCGACTGAGACACAGATCAAGTCGTGAATACGAATAACTATCCGGGCGCCGAACACGATGCCATCTGGCGATCGCTGGTATTCCCGCAGCACTATGAGAACCCGCGTGCCAAGCAGAAGTATCACCTGATCGTCATCGGCGCGGGTCCGGCGGGCCTGATCTGCGCGCTCGGTGCAGCCGGGCTCGGTGCGCGCGTAGCACTCGTCGAGCGGAAAGCCATGGGTGGCGATTGCCTCAATGTCGGCTGCGTGCCATCCAAGGCCCTCCTCGAGTTCACGCGCCGTCACCACAACCGCGCCAGCTTCGACTCGGCATTCGCTTGGATGCGTGAGGTCCGCGCCGGCATTGCGGCACACGATTCCGTACAACGCTACACCGACAGCGGCGTCGACGTATTTCTCGGCGACGCGCAGTTCATTGATGACGCCACCTTACAGGTCCACGATCAGCAGCTCAGAGGCCGGCGCTTCGTGATTGCGACCGGCGCTAGGCCGATGGTCCCGGGCATACCCGGTTTGCGCGAGACGGAGCCGTTGACCAACGAGTCGATTTTCGAGCTCGAGCAGGCTCCGGAAAGCCTCGCGATCATCGGCGCCGGTCCGATTGGCTGCGAGCTCGCTCAGGCCCTGGCGCGGATGGGCATCGAGATCGCGTTACTCGACGTCGCCTCACGCGTGCTGCCTGCCGAAGCGCCCGAAGCTAGCGCCGCGGTTATGAACGCGCTGCTGCGCGAGGGCGTCGAACCACATCTCGGCGCGAGAATAGTTCGGGTCGAGCGCCTCAGCGGCGAGATCCGCATCGAGCTCGACGGCGCCGAGCTGCGCGCGAAGCGCGTGCTCGTCGCCGCCGGCAGGCAGGCAAATGTCGAGAATCTGAATCTCGACGTTGCCGGCGTAGAGCTCACGCAGACTGGTTTGATCAAGGTCGACGAACGGCTGCGAACCACGAACTCGAAGATCTATGCAGCCGGCGATGTCTGCTCGCGGCTGCAGTTCACGCATCACGCAGATGCCCAGGCGCGCGTCGTGATCCAGAATGCTCTGTTCCTACCGACCGCGCGCGCGGACCGACTCGTGATCCCGCACTGCACCTACACGACTCCTGAAGTCGCCCACGTGGGAGCGACGAAGTCAGCGCTCGAGGAGCAGCATGTCGAGTTCATCCGCTACGCCGTCAAGCTCGGCGAACTGGACCGCGGCCGAGCAGCGGGCGACGTAGAAGATTACGCCGAGCTGCTGATCAGGCCGCGAGACGGCAATATTCTCGGTGCGACAATCGTCGCCGAGAATGCGGGCGAGCTGATCGTGCCGGTCTGCGTGGCGATGAGCAACGGCCTAGGACTGAGCGACCTCGGCAAGACTGTGTATCCCTACCCGACGCGCTCCGAATATCTGCGGCGCCTCGCGGACAGCCACAACCGGACCCGGCTGACGCCAGCCGTGGCTAAACTGTTGCGGGCCTGGCTCCGCTTGATCGGCTGACGCGGACTATGAGCGGCATTGCGATCATCATCCCGGTTCTGAATGATACAACCGCATTAGGCAGCCTGCTGCGGGGAGTTCGCGAATGGGCGACTCAGCCAGCGGAGGTCATCGTCGTCACGGGCGCTGCCGATTCACGCATCGACGCGCTGTGTCGAACGCTGTCGTGTGCGCTCGTTCGCTCCGAGCCCTGTCGCGGCGCGCAGCTCGACGACGGCGCGCGCGCCGCATCGGCCCACACGCTATGGTTTCTGCATGCCGACGCGGCGCCAATCGAGGCGAGCTTAGCTGCGATAGACCGGGCACGCGCCGGCGGTGCCGAGGCCGGGTATTTCCGCTTCAAGTTCAGCGGGCCACGCTGCTGGCAAAAAAGCCTGCTCGAAACACTCGTCCAGTTACGCACGCGGCTTGGCGGGGTGGCATACGGCGACCAAGGCCTCTGGGTCGACCGGACCGCCTATCGTGACTGCGGCGGCTTCGCCCGCGAACCGCTGTTTGAGGAGGTCCGTCTGTTTAGGCGGCTCAAGGCCCGCAGCCGGATCGTGCCACTGAGCGAGCCCATCGGCGTCGCGCCGCGGCGCTGGGAACGGGATGGCTGGCTCACGCGCAGCGTCACCAACCGCTTGCTCGCGCTCGGCTTTGCGCTGGGGATTCCCGCTGCGCGCTTAGCTGCAAGCTATGACGCCGAGACGGAACTCGCCGAGGACCCTCACCCATGAGTGTGATCGCCGACAGGCGTTTCGTGACGCCGGACGGCGAACCACGCGGCTACATCCAGCCGCACGCGCTGCGTGAACTCTGGTTTCACACCGGCACGGCCTGCAACCTGCGTTGCCCGTTCTGTCTGGAGGGCTCTAAACCCGGCGACGGCCGCCTCGACCGCATCACGCTCGTCGATGCGCGGCCGCTCATCGACGAAGCCGTTGCGCTCGGCGTCGAGCAATTCTCTTTCACAGGCGGTGAGCCGTTCATCGTCAAGGATTTTGTCAAAATTCTCCGCTATGCCTCGACGCACAGGCCCTGCCTCGTGCTGACCAATGGCACCGATCCCGTGCTCAAGCGACTGCATCAGATCGAAACGCTCGTGGGCCAGCCGAATCCGGTCGCCTTTCGGATCAGCATCGACTATCCGGACGAAGCTCGCCATGACGCAGGACGCGGCGCCGGCAGTTTCGCAAAGTCGTGGCGGTGCCTGAGAGCCCTCCGCAATCTCGGCTTCAAGGTGTCGATCGCCCGGCAACTTTCCAAGGACGAGAACTCCAAAGTGGTCGAACAGAAGTTCCGCGAACTATTCCAAGAACAGGGCCTTCCAGAGGACCTGACGATCATCACTTTTCCCGACTTCCTGACCCCGGGCTCCAATCCCAAGGTACCCTTCGTCACCGAGCACTGCATGACGACCTACCACACACAGGAAACGCGCGCAGCTTTCATGTGCGCGTTCTCCAAGATGGTTATCAAGAAGGCCGGCGCGATGCGCATCTATGCGTGCACGCTCGTCGATGACGACGAAAGCTACGATCTCGGCGGAACCCTGGCCGCGAGCCTCGACCAACGCGTCATGATGCGCCACCACCGCTGCTACAGCTGCTTCGCTTACGGCTCTTCATGCAGCGAGATAGATCGTTAAGCTGCGCGCAGCCTTCGGCGTCGGCGAATAGCGCACCCGCGGGAGCGCCGCCGGTAGCTACTGCATCTGCGAGAAGCCCAGTGGGTCGAGAAACACGCTCTCGACGTTTGCGACAAGCCGACCGTTACGGCGCGACTCTTCGGCCACGCGCTGCCAGTCAGGATCGTTTCTGAACGCAGCCCAGCTCGCTTCGGCAGCCGCGCGACTGTCATGCGCGAGCAGATAGATCAGCGTGTTCTCCGATAGCGGGGCATCCTGCGGCCGAAAGTAACCGATGTTCGTCATACCGTGCCGCTCGAACAGCTGCACGGTATGATCGCCAAAGCGCGCGTTGACCTCGGCTAGACGCCCTGGGTGCGCCGTGTAGGTTCGCAGCTCAAAGACACGGCTAGCCGATTGGGCGTTGGCGTTATCAAAGAACTGAACGGCATTCCCCGCCATCACGCCGAGACCAAAGATGGCAACCGCAAACGGCGCCAGTGATCGATAATTGTTAGACATATCGCCTCCTGTGTACTGTGGGTTGGTCTAGCTTGATCATTCGCAAATTCGTTTTAGCGCGATCGGCGCGGACGCGCACGTCCAAAACAGTCACCGCAAGCGTCCCTGCCTCAGATTCGACGGCTCCGCAACGGCGATTGAATCTCTACCGCTGTCACTGCTCAGCGCTGGCTCGTCGACTCGACAACTTCCAGGATTCGGCAGTCGATCGAAGGAAAATGTCTTGGGTGCGCCATGACACGCAGCACGTGCGCATCGGTCTGCAGCACCGCACACATTCGATAGCGGCCCGGCACCGTCACGCCCGGGCAGTCACCCTCGACATAGCCGGGCCCGATATTGGTGGTCGGGTTCGACTCATTGAGCGCGCAGAACGCAGCAGTCGCAGAATCCGGACCGGTGTTGTCGCCAAATCCGCCCTCATCAGGAATACGCTGCAAATAAGTGTGCGCGTGACCCTGCTGTGCGACCTGCGGGACCTGGCCATAGCCCTCCGGCAGCGGTGCAACGCAGTCGTCACAGTAACGGAAGTCAGTGGAGTATCGGATATAAACATGCACCGGCGCGTTCGCTTCGATCGTCGAGCTCGGCTCGATGAGCCGCAGCTGCGGGGTCGTCTCATCCGTCTGGCCGCCCACGTAGTCGGCCGCCCAAACCGCCATCGCCATCGCCATCGCCAGCACAGAAAAGAAAGACGCCGCCGTTCTCATTTTCAGCTCTCTCCGCGGTCACGGTTGTGATTAAACGCCTGCTGCCGACGCGAGCCTCCAGATGAGCCGTTGGCTGCGATCAGGCCGGCCGCGCTGCGATCATTGTGCGCGAAAGAGACCGCATCAACCAGACCCCTGCGCCGGCGAGTCGAGCCTGCCGTAACGGTGCGAACGCGATTGAGCAGTCAGCTCGCCTGCGGTCGGGAACTCACGTCAGACAGTCACCAATGGCGACGCCGGCTTCCGCCGCAGGCACTTTGCCGCCGGCATCCATCCTGAATCGGCCAACCAACAGGCTTCCATCCACAGCGGCGATGCGGGCACCTTTGCCGTCGAGGTCGATCACCGTGCCCGCCGGCGCCAACACCGAACCCTCGGCAAGCGTGCAGCTGTATAGGCGCACGCTGCGGGCGCGCAGCTGCGCATGCGCCCCCGGATGCGGGTCACAACCACGTACTTGGCAATCGATTTCGGCGGCGCTGCGTGTCCAGTCGATGCGGGCAACTTGGTCATCGACCAGGCCCTGGACGCTGGCCTCCGACTCATCCTGCGGGGTGTAGATGGCCGTGCCGTCAGCAACGCGGGCGACCGCTGCGACCATGGCCTCGACACCGAGCGCGTACAACGACTCGAAATACAGGCTCGCGGCCGTGTGGTGAGGCAGAATCGGTACCGGACCCTTCTGCAATACGATCGGGCCGGTGTCGACACCGGCATCCGGTCTGAACACGGTGACGCCAGCTTCGCGCTCACCGGCGATGATCTGCCAGGCCAGCGCGTTGCCGCCACGAAACTTCGGCAACAGCGAGGGGTGGAAACACAGCGACTTTAGCCGCGGCGCATCGATGATCTCTTGCGGCAAGATCATCGTCACGAACGCGAGCACGTTGAGATCGGCGCGCAGCGCTGCGTGTTCGGCAATTTGCGACGGGATTGGCTCACCGGTCTTGAGCCGCATGGCGGCGTGGCGGAACAGCGGGAGGCTAAGCCTTTCCGCTTCTTCAGCCAACGGATCGGGCTTGCCGCCCGGCTTCGCTGGCGGCGCATAGACGCCTACAATCTCATGGCCAGCATCGAGCAAGCGCACGAGCACGTCGCATCCAAATTGCGCCTGCCCGAAATATGCGATCCGCAATCCCATCCAGCCTCTCTCCCGTAATCAGTTTGTCCGTTTGCAGAGTGTGCTAGAGGACCTATCGCGTACGCAGCGCTCACTCATGCTGAATCTCGGCCGCACGCACCGTATTGCGCATCAACATCGCAATCGTCATCGGCCCGACACCGCCGGGATTCGGCGTGATGCGCCCGGCAATTGGCTGGACGGCAGCGAAATCGACGTCGCCGACCAGCCTCGAGCCGGAACGCGCGCTCGAATCGGCAACGCGATTGACGCCAACGTCGATGACGACCGCACCTGGCTTCACCATCGACGCGGTAACAAACCGCGGCACGCCGATAGCCGCGATGAGGATGTCGGCGCGCTGGCAATATTCTTCGATGCCACGTGTGCGCGAGTGGCACACAGTCACTGTGGCATCCGCGCCGGGGCCCTTCTGCATAAGGATGGCCGCCATCGGCTTACCGACGATATTGCCGCGACCCAGGATGACGACATTGGCGCCTGCAATGGGCGTGCCGCTGCGCAGTAACAATTCGTGCACACCAGCCGGGGTACAAGACACGAAGCCGCTCGAGTCGCCAAGCAGCAGCCGGCCGACGTTGACCGGATGGAAGCCATCCACGTCCTTATCGACGGCGACTGTCGCGAAAACAGTGGGTGCATCGATCTGTGCGGGTAGCGGTGCTTGCACGAGGATACCGTGCACGCTGGCATCGGCATTGAGCGCGACCACGCGCGCGAGCAGGTCCGCCTGCGGGGTTGCGGTATCGAGCACGAGCGTCGTCGATTCCAAACCGAGCTCGGCGCATATGCGCTCCTTCATGCCAACGTAGACGCGCGATGCGGGGTCCTCGCCGACGCGCACGAAGACGATGCGGGGCGTGACACCGCGGCTGCGTAAGGCTTCGACGCGGACGCGGGTCTCGGCGTGAATATCTGCCGCGATCTGGCGGCCATCAATCAAATTCTGCATCAACTCCGCAACCAGCAACTTCAGTTCAGAGCGCGCAGTATGGCCGCCTCGTCGTGAGCAGGGAAGCTCCCGAAGCTGCGGATGGCCCTAAAATGTCGCGAGCCCGTTGAAGGGGCCGGCGGTGCCTCCGGGAACCTTCGGGATCTGCCAGGAGACCATGAACTCCCAGCGCTCGAGCCGGGCAGCTTCGCGAGCGACGTCCTCGAGATAACCGTTATCGACCAGCGGCAGGCCAATGAAAACCTGCGTCATCTGATGCACGGGCCGGCGTATGCCTTCCACGCCTGATGGCTGCACGTCGTTGACGGCATCGCCGACGAGCATTGCCACGCCTCGATCCTTGAGCCAAGGCAATACGGATGCGTGCAGTCCGGCGCCCGTACCCGCGTAATCCCATGGGCCCTCCTGCTCGCGTTTAGCCCAGCGCCCGGTGCGCACGAGCAACACATCGCCGCTGCCGACCGTGACGCCGGCATAGTCTTCCCAGCCCTCCAGATCGGCGATGTAGATCGGCGTGCTGGGATCAAGCCAATCGACACCCCTCAGCCGCGGCAGGTCGACGAGAATCCCGCGTGTTACATAACCTGGGCCCATACGATCGATAGCGAGATCCTTACAGCCCTCCGCATCGAGATTCTGCGGATAGCCGTTAAATATCACGTATTCGCCGTCGCGCTCGGTGCGGTAGTGGCACAACGCATCCATATGCGAGAGTTGGCCGTCGTGCATCGAGAAGCTCATCGCGTCGAGCGCGAACAGTACTTCACCAGTGTCGGGATCGATCCTCGTCATCCAGTGCTCTGTCGGGGCGAAAGTCTGGCTGTCAATTGCCTCTTCTTCCGTCACGAAATGAGCGAGGGTGACGGACACACCGTCCTTGACGAGGGCCGCTGCCGCGCGCGTCTTCGCGGGCGTGATCAGATTCAGCGTGCCGCGCTGATCATGCGGCCCCCACCGACCCCAGTTAGAGAGTGTCGGCTCCCACTGCGTGAGCTGTTGCTGCGTCACTCGGACCGCAGGGTCCTGCGTCGATGGATGCGGCTTCACGGTCGACGACGGTAGCACGGCTTGCGCGCCGCCCTGAGCGATCGCAACGCTCGTGCCTAGCGCGGCAATGCTCAGAATAGTCAGTGCAGAAAGAAGCAGACTGCGGGACATTGGCTCTCTCCTTGCGGCGCTCTCTAAGGTGCCTTCTGCAGCGCCGCACGCGCGATCGCAATGCGCTCATCGAGAAAGGCCTGGAACTCTTCGGGCTGAACCCAGGGATGCAGCTCACCTGGCTGCCGTGCAGCGAGGCGTGCGGCGCGATCGAAGAGATCGCCCGTTCCCGACAGATAGGAGTCGTAGTGGCCGCCGATTTGCACCTCGATATCCGGAATACGCTTGATGCGCTCTAGGTCCGCGATGTAATGCTCGATGACCGCCGGGTCATCGCTGCGCACGCTCGGGCCACCATGAAAGTAGGCCTGATACGCCATACCTGCGTCATAGACGGGAAAACGCAGCGAGGTCGTGCCGGGCGTATGACCCGGCGTAACTTGTAGATGCAGCGTCGTATCGCCCAAGTTCAGCGTGTCACCGTCCTCGATGATGAAATCGATGCGCGGCGCATACTCGCCGAACGCCTCTACCATGAGCTTGCGGTCCTCCTCTGCCGTGCCGAACCGCGCGTCGATTCTCTCCTGCAGCGCTGCTGCGCCACCGAAATGGTCACGATGTCCCTGCAGGATAAGCACATATTCAATATCCATGGGATCAAGCCCGACCTTGCGGATGTTACCGAGCAGATAATCCGTGTACCCGGGAAGATCCCAGAGCGTATCGATCAAGATCAAGCCGTCGCTGGTCTGGATGACGTAGCTGCCAACCTCACCGATTCCGACGAAGTAGAGGTTGTCGAAAATCCGGAACGGCTCGCGTGCCATGAGGCTCAGATCGTTGCCGCGACTGATCCTGGCCGGCGGCGGCTGTGCGCTCACCGTGTGGGCCAAACAGAGCAGTACGGTTAGCAGCGAAATCAGCCCAGCCGAGCAGCGAGTCATGAAATCATCCTTATACATATGCAGCAGATCCGCTTCCGCCAAGCGGCGCCAAACCTGCAAGGGTTCTTTTCGTCAATTAAGCACATTCGTCCGCAGCCAACAACCGGCAGCCGGCGACGATGCTGAACATAGCTCAGCTACGGAGTTACCGGCTCCAGGCCGTGCCGTTCCAGCGCAGCGGCAAAGTCCGCCGTCGATAAAACTCGGATGAATGCCGCGGCTGCGGCTCGATCATGAGCCCCGGCGCTCGTCCCAGCGGCAAATCGGATGTAGGCCTGAACCTCGGCAGGCAACGGCCCAAAAAACTGCACGCCGGGCTCTCTGAGCAGCTCGCTGATCAGGGTCAGCACCAGGTCTACCTCGCCGGCTGCGACGAGCGCCGGAGCCTCACCGGGACCGGTCAGGCGGACCTTCGCGCGCATGGCATCTGTGATGCCGAGCGTTGCGAAGCTCGCTTCATTGGTCTGACGGCTCTGGCCGTTCGCGCCAAATGCGACCGAGCCGGCTGCGAGCAGAGTGCTGCGCAGCTCATCCGGCGTAGCAACGCTGCGAGCCGGCGTGCCCTGCCGGGCGCCGACGCCGATCCCGACTCGCGCGACATCGATCCGCGAGCCGGCGGCCACGCGACCGGCGTCAATGAGCTCATCGATGAGCGCGGGTGTCAGGACTGCTACATCAAACTCGGCACCGTCTGTGAGTTGCTGCACGAGCGTGCGCGCCGTGCTGAACTGGAAGCTCAGCGGTTTGCCGATAGCCGCCTCGATCTGAGGCCTCATCTCTTCCAGAACGATCCGCACGCCGTTAGAGCTATAAACGCGCAGCGCAGCCGAGTCCTGCGCGACAACATATGGACTCAGAAACGGACCTGCCACGATTAGTGCGTAGAAAAGCGATCGCATGCTTACTCCCTCGGTCGTCGGGCCGGCAACTCCACCCAACCCACTTCGGCCTGCCCTCGCAGGCCGCGCCAGCTAGCTGCCCGAAGCGGCTCGATAGGTCTTGGAGAAGCCGTTGCGGGTATTTGTGACAGTGAACGTGCCGTCCTGTTGCGCGGTCACCTTGAAGTAGTTCGCCGGCCCATTGTGCAGCGGGATTGGCGGGTCGGACGGGGTTGGCGACTGCGCGGCCGTCGGCGCAATAGGAACGCTGGTCTCACCATCGAATCGGTTGGCGATGAACATGCCTGGGACGGTGTATTCCTGTCCGCTGAACTGAGAGAAGTGGAGTTGCCAGATGTCTTCCAGACCTGGCGAGCTGAACAGAACCTTCATCGCATCGACCTGCGCGCCTTTGCGAATGCCGTTGCTCGAGATCGCCACTCGCGGCCTCAGGCCGAAGACGAGCGGCTCGGAATTGGACATTGCGGCCGGGCGCTGCTGGGCATGGTGCGAAGCGATGAACAGATCGGCCGTGCCGAAGTTGTTGTTCGGACACACGAGCTGGAGCTCGCCGTTCCAGGTGAGGTCACCGAGATGGGCCACCCGGAACTCCCCGAACTGGATCGCCACCGCAACAGATTGCGCGTTTTCCGACAGATCCGGATCGATCGGGCTGAAACCTGCGCAGTAGGGATTGGACGCACCCGCGCCCGGAAGCGCCGTGTCGATGACTTGCGCGGCAGATGCGACGACGCGGATGTCGAGGCCGGCAACTGGGATGCCGTCGCCAGGCTTGACGACGGTGTGCCGGGCCTGCCGATAAAGCGCCTCGTAACCCTCCATGAACCTCGCGCCCGAGCCGTCCGGCTGAACGTTCGGTCCATGGTCGATGTAGTGCGAGATCGGAATGCGTGTTGCGAGCTCGGCAAGACCGCCGATGTGATCGCCGTGGTAGTGCGTGATGATTAGATGATCGAGGTGGTCGAGGCCTGCGTCGTTGATCACCTCCATGATCCGGCCGGCGTCTCTCGGGGCCGCATCGCCGCCGTTGCCGGTGTCGATGAGCAACGACTCACCCGACGGCATCACGAACAGCGTTGCACCGCCGCCCTCGACATCGACGACATAGATCTGCAGCTCCTGCCCTACGGGCGTCTGCGCCACGGTGATCTCTGCGGTGAGCCCGATGCTTGCACACAGCAGGACGGTCGATATTAAGCGCATGGTGTTTCTCCTCGATTTCGTCGTTCTAGCCAGACGCGCGTCGGCTGCTCGTGCCCATTTAGACCTCAGACGCAGTAATCTGCAACTGCAGCAGACCCCACATCACCGGAAGTTATTGATTTCCTTGTCGAGACCGCTCAGCTCCTGGCAAGCGGCCTATAGCAAGAACTCTTAGGAAGCCCTCGAAGTCGGTCAATCACGAGCCTATCGAATAAGCTCGCGGTAAGTCTCTAGCTCAGCAATTAGAGCGCGGCATCGATCATCCACTCTCCGCCCGATATTGCGAATATAGCGCGCTAGATTGAGCTCACCGATAAGCTCCTCCGCAATCGGCGAGGCAAGCATGCTCGCCACGAGATCATCGAGCTCCGCCTCTGATAGCGTAGATTCAATGTCAGCCTGTCCTCTGACCCCTTCTACATTGCCCTCGTTCTCTCTTGGAACGAGCAAATAAGAGAGATGGGGAAAGCCGGTCTCCCGCGCATCGATACGCTCGTGGACGCTGGCATCGAAATCGTAGTATTCATTTATTCGCTCCCGAAGCTGCGGATCGCGGATCAAGCCGAATCTTCCGGAACCAAGCAGCTCGCTGAAAGTCGTTCGCCGTGCCTCGACCTGGTTCCATCCGTAGTCAGCGCCATTAATGACGTCTTGCAGAAATCGAACCGAGTCGTCTGGTTGAACATCAGGCGCCGCGAAATACGACCGGAGACGAAGCAGACTCGCTTCCTTTCCACTGATGGAACTGGACTGTCCCTCTAGGCGCTCCAGATCTTCACGAAGATCGGAGATCAGCCGATCGACAGCTTCGGCTTCTTCGACGCGATCCAGTCGATTGTCATTCCAGCCGTCGACCGCAAGGGCGATTAAGACGCCCAAGATAACAATGAGCAGCTCACCGACCGCGTAGGAGAGCTCCAACTTCGAAAAACGCCAGCGCATTATCAAACCTCGGCGGGTGCAGCTTCTGCAATGTATTCGTGGATCGGGCGGCGGCGTTCGGCCCGTTCCCCCAAACGAGCCGTGCCGCTGTAGCAATCGACTAGTGCAGTTGCGGTACTCGCCCGCAGTGCTCCATGGCGGTCGTAACGGCTAGTTGCCTGGTTCTCGATAGACGGCGACTTGGTCTATTCCGCCCATGCGGCACGGACCGGCTGACCAATGAGCACCGACCGATCCGCTCCTGGTCTCGGTACGAACTTCTGCGGGCGACCGCCCCACACTTCGGCGGTATAAAGATTGTAATCCTGATCGACGCTGAACTGATGCGTGCCCCAGAGCCCGCCAGGCTCGGGCGTCATCGTTCCCCAGGTCTGCAGCAGCCTGCCATTGAGATCGAATTTGTAGAACTTGAAATTGCCATGGCCGTCGGATGCCCAAACATGCTGATCGGCGGTCATATAGATATGATATGTGGCAGCGGGCCCGTCGCCAAGGTACCACTCGCTCAAGAAGTTGCCGTTCTCGTCGAAGACCTGGATACGGCGGTTGCTGCGATCGTTGACGTACACGCGGCGCTGGTCGTCGATGGCGATGCCGTGGACAACGTTGAAGTACCCAGGCCGCCGCTCAGTGCCTGCGTCCCCCATCTGTCCCCACTCCATCAGGAAGTTACCGTCCTTGTCGAACTTCATGACGCGGGTTTCTTCGTAGCCATCGGAAACGAAGAAGGTCCCGTCCGGTAGCCATGCGATGTCCGTCTGCCGGCCGAAGGTCTCACTGCGCGGACCTGTCTGTCGCGTCAAGGAAGGAGTTCCGCGCCAGCCCGTCTCCCGCGCGTTCTTCTCGGTCGTCGTGTCGTAAGTGCCGATCGTCTGCAACAGCTCCTTGCCGTCGTTGCTGAAGATGCGAATCACCTGGTGGCCGTCATCGATCGCCCAGACACGCTTGTCGGGGTCATAGGGGCTGATCAGGATCTTGTGGACGCGACCTTGAGAGAGCACCTTCGGATCGGCCGGCTTGAACAGCGAGTCCCATTGCGTCCAGTCCTCGAGCATGTTTCCCTCGCCGTCGAACACCATAATGACGTGGTGCCAGCGGTAGTCGACGCCGTCCTCACCGAGATACTCATCGGTAGCCTCGCCCGGGCTTGCATAGGGTCCGACCGAAGCATTGCGCGCATACATCCCGAAGCCAGGGACCTGCAAGTGAATGGTCCGGCCGTCCTCGGTATCGAGCTCGACGATTTGGCGCTTGAGATTGGACAGGTCGGGCAGCTCGCCGCGCATCGCCACGAAGATGCGGTTCGGGTTTTGGGCGAACACCCCCTGGACCGCGCCCCACGTCCAGCCTTCGTGGCCGGGCAGCTCGGACAGCGGCTTGGGCCAAGTCGGATCGACGACGTACGGCCCACCAACGAGCTCGTCGCTGAGGTTGCTGGGATCAACCCACTGCATGGGATTCTGCTGCGCGCGCGCTGCAATCGCGCCCCCGTTCTGGGCTATCGCGGTTGACATCACCCCCATGGCCGCAGCTGAGGCGATGCACGTGACTAATACTATTCTGCGAACGGTGATCATCGGTTCTCCCTGCGATTCTCTGAGCCTTACGGCACCGATATTGCAATCATTGACGGGTCTTAACAAGACGCTAGACGCGGCCCAGACATGCGACCGCTGAGCCGTCGGGGCTTCCCACACACTTCCGGGAGAGCCTTCGCCGTCACGCGCGTGTGCGCAATTTGCCAGAACCCGTCATGGAGGATGACGCCGGAGCTCGTAGCGCAACTCCCCCAAATCGGGTAGGGGGCTCTTACTCCAGCCCGCCTGCTCATAGAACTGTGCTGCGCGCGTGTTCGGGCTGGTATTTAGCCATAGCAACTCCAATCCCTGAGCCCATAGCCAAGTAACCATCGTATCGAGAAGTTCTCGGCCAAGTCCGAGTCCCTCGTAGCCCGGCTGCACGAAAAGCGCCCATATATTGCCGTCAGTCGCTTTGCCGACGGTGAAGGCAACGATCTTTCCGTCCGATTCGATAACCCAGCCACGTCCATCTGATTCCGTGGCACGCCAGTAATCGGACTCACTGAGTGAGGTCGATAAGAACGGGTTCTCGGTAACAGCCATGCGAACGCGATGCATGGCCCGGATGTCATCGCGTCGGGATTGCCGAAGCACCAGCGTCTCCCCGCGGCTTACGCTTCAACTGCTACCTCGCTTCCAGCAGCGGTCATTCGTCAGGCTCTACAACGATCTCATCGCCCGTTCTCACAACACCCCCAGACACGATGCAAGCGCGCAGTCCGGCCCGATGCACCAGCCCAGGCAGCACCTGGGATGCAACGGTCTTTGCGAGATGGGCGCATGGCTCGCAAAGCCGAATACCCTCCAAGACTACTTCGCCAATCTGGAATCGGCGGCCGACCAGATCGTTAAGGCGAATGCCCGATGTGACAATATTGCGCCTCAGATCACCTGGACCTAGCCCCAAGCCTTCTGCAAGGTTGAATCGCTCGATCTCCTCCGACTCTATTAAAGTTATCTCGCTATCAGGCTTTCCTTTCAGTTTTTCGGAAAAAGTACCCGTGTCCCTGTAGTAACGGTCACCAACCAAACCACGACCAGGCTCTAGTTCCGCTGCTGCCGTAGTCGTCATCGGCGCTTGCGCGTGATCTGAAGTGAATACGGCTAGGATTTTTCCGGTCAC
>JAHEEM010000260.1 GCA_024640695.1 Rhodospirillaceae bacterium
AAGAACATCCCTCAGCGTTCTATCTTCGCTGCTGACGAGCTCGGGGGTCGAGATCTGGACGATGTCGGAGAGCGAGCAGCGGACGTTGCTAACCGCGTTCATCGAGCAGGTTAGCCTTCCCGACAAGCGCGTGGCGATATGCGTCGATGATGTATGTGATATCTCTGATAAAGCCTGGTCTGAGATTGAGCGATTAACCCGCTTAAAATTTGCCGGACAGCCGTTGATCGATCTGATCATCTCCGCAACTAGAAAGGATATCTCTCACCCGCAACTCAACCGATTCCTTCTTGAGAGCACGACCTCCCACGTTACGGCCATGCACTTACTCGAACCGCCTGATAGTCTAGATCTCGAAAACTACATAGCCTGGCGCCTGAAACGGTTTGGGCTTCCGATCAGGTTCAATTCTGATGCGTGCGCGGCTGTCGCCAAGAACGCCACTGGTCACTTTGGCCTGGTCAACCTGATCTGCCAAGTGGCACTCTGGAACCGCGATCTCAGCCAGCCATGCGAGATCGATGAGGACCAGATCTACGTTGCGGAAACGGAGCTCGCAGCGCTGAGGAAGTCAGGTTCGTGTTCCCATAGACGAGACCCGCTGCGCGCTGAGGCTAATTCGCGTCCTGCCGCTGAAGAGAACTCCTACAGACTGACCGTACATTTAAACGACGAGAAAATCACGCAGCTACCGCTGAACCGCACGCTCATTCTTGGGCGAAGCCAGGACTGTGATATTCGCCTCGAGAGCCGTTTGATTAGCCGTTATCACGCCATCATTACCGTAGATCCCAATGGAACCTATTTCATTTCCGATCTAGCTAGCACAAATGGTGTCCTAGTCAATGGAAAGCAAATCAAACGCATACCTATCGCCAATGGCGACGTTATCGATATATGCGAGTTTCGGGTTTGCGTCGAACTCGATATTGTTCCGCAGACGACCGCCGAGCAAGCAGAGGTCGGGGAGAATAACGACGACGATACAGCGACGTTGAAGGTACTCGATATTCGTACACTTGAGCGAGCATCCGGCAGTCTGGCGTAAGGCATTTCACAATCAAACGACCGACTGACTGCGCTCGGAAACTGCTGTTCGGTTTTCAAGAGGATTGAGCCTCGCCAGGGACAGTTCACGGCCAATTGCTGCCATGTCTACGCTGACGTTATGGCTTGACGACGTTGCGCCAATAAGGAAACGCACGCGTCGGCTGCCTCTCAGGCAAATCAGCGCTTCTCGCTGATCCTTATGCAGGTGTGGCGGGTCGCCCCAACCTCGATCATCGCTTCGCCGCCATGATTCCAGAAGCTGACATTCTCGGCAGCATATTTTGCTCCAGAGGCTGTCCTCACACGCGGTAGCTGGTAGACATCACCGTCGATCGTCAGTTCGACAGTCTCAGGTCCCAAGAATCGAACAGAAGCCGTTCTTGTATCGTCGCAATCGAAATAAAAACTGGTGGACAGCGCAGCATCCAACGGGGCAGTTTGATACGACGGCTCAGTCGCCGCGTCAGCCTGAAAAGCTATCGCGCGAGCACGTTCGGTGCCTGCCTCGTCGTAGAGAACGAGCCAGGTATCGGCGTCGATTGCAAACCGGAACGCGGCTTGCAAGGCATCTAGGAATCGGCGCTCCTGATTCATCAGCGCGGGTGCGCAGGCTCGCCGCGTTACGCCGGCAGGCGTTAGCTCAATCCTCTCCTCGGTGACTGTGACGCTGCCGAAGTAGTTATTGCAGCCTGAACTCCCCGCCAGCCGCCCCTTCTCTGGGAACTCAATCGTAATCATCGACATGTCGATGACTCCACCCAGATCGATGCTCTCGACCCGCCAGCTAGTATTCAGCAGACTAACGTCGCCGTCTGACACTTCACCACCTGTTTCGGATGGCGATTCGGCCGGCTCTGCGCACGCAAGAACTACAAGCGGTAATAGAATAGTTACCGTATATCGCAAGCAGTTCATTAGGCCTCCCCGGCAATTCTCGTTCTGTTGAATTGATCTATAGCGGCTTTCGGCCACCTCAAGCCGTTAGCTCGATGCCGAGAATATATCATCGGAATGTCGGCTCTTGGGCTGCGTATTCAGCCGGTGAACGGCCCCAATACCCCCAGTTTTGGCCAAAAACGGGAATGCAGGGGTGCACCGGTGCCGGTCGTTGAGCCGCGTTCATGGCGAGCTCTTCTTAAGTGACTGATAGCTCTCAATATATTGGTGCCCCGAGCAGGATTCGAACCTGCGACCTTCCGCTTAGCTGAGGGCCGTTTGGCCTCAGCCTAAGTGTTCGAATTCCGACCCTTGGCAGTTAAAGCGATGAGACTGAATATGCGACCGTCCCAGACCGAAGCGGTGGGGCGTGACTTCATTAGCAATGCGAAATGGCGGCTTTTCCAGGCCGTTAGGCGTTGGCCTCTGCGGACGAAGTGTGGTCGTCGGATTCCACATTTGCCCTGTGCGTTTCTTGCGTCCGATCCTAATAAGGGAATATGTGCTTTGGTTGGGAAATCCCTTTCAGCCGCTACCCGCTGGCTAATAAACCCAACCTCCCAAATCAGTCGAACAACGGCTTACCGCTGTAGAACTCCGAATGATCGCCTGCGTGGTTTGTCATGCCCGGCTTCGTTAGGCAACCCTTGGGGCTGACGTAGCTATATATCGTCCGAGCTGGAGACTCATGCCACGAAATGTTGAAAGCTGCCAGTTTCGGAAAGAAGGTTAGATCGCTGTATGGCAGCTGGTCATGGATCCACCAGGCCAGTGCCTGCCAGTCCCTGGTATTCTCGTAGTAATCCACGAAAGACGTTACTACAACGCAGGCGGTTGCGCCTTTGTTCCCGTTTTCTTCTGTCCGATCCCAGATATGGCCGGCGACGTTCGCTTCATTGCTGGCGCAATTGTGATTCCTCTCGTTCCCGATCCGGTTGACTTCGCAGGATCGGTACGCCGATCGAATTGCGATTCGCCCGAACTTCGCCTGCAGCGGCTCGAGCAAATCCTCGCAAAGGCGCGTACCAACTTCGATGGCGAGATCGGGGTTGTCCGGGATGTTCTGACGACCATAGATCTGGGCGATCTCGCTGTAGAGGAAATCGCGAAGAAAAAAACTCTTCGAAAGCCGGGTTCGCCCGAGCTTCTCCAGTGCTTCTACCGATTTCGGTTGCTTCACTTTCTCACTTCCCTAATGTGCCGATATTCATTCCGAATCGAGCCCCCCAGATCAGCTCTAGACCGGCCGCCATTCCAACAATGGTTGATACTAATGAGTTGACGATTCAGACAAACACTTGCCCGCCGAATGCTTCGAAGATATCTACGTCCATTACGACCAGCCCATACTCTCGCTTCGGATCGAGTTCCTGGATGCACTGTCGAATATCACGTCTGTCACCTGCCCAAGAGTCGCTTTCAGGTAGGTATTGATATCCATGAACGGCTCCGTTTCGAAAGTTCGAGTCAACAAACATTTCCAACTCGCTCTTTCTTAACAGAGCTATCCAAATACCATCCTCCGCATCAATAATTTCGAGCTGCCGCATATCGATTAGTGCCTTGAGAACGGTCCCCACTTTGAGGTTTGGAAATACGGGCGTAAGCGGACTAGGACACCCCATGAATGCCTCAATGCGATTTCTATCGAAGTCAGCCCCGTCGATGTCACCTACATAGATCACGAGTTCCGGAGAACTGCCGTAAGGCAAGTCTGGCGTGTATCGGAACCACTATTCCTTGTGGTAGCTCTGGCCGAGGCTTTCATTGTCGTCGCTAGATTCAATATTGCCTGCCTTCTCCAGCTCGTTGTCAGAGGACTCCGTATGCCATTCATTCTCATCGGTGCCCGATGTTATGAGGCGCAAATAAGCGTCAATGCAAGCTATTTTCGACACAAGCTCCGAAGTCTTCTCAATGACCCGTATGGTTGTCATCGGTTTTGGGCAAATCTGTTTGCAGTACTCTGTAATCGACTGGGACAGTTGGGCATCGTATCTTCGCGCGGCAGATGCAGTATTGGGTCGAGTATGTGACCGTCGGAACTCATCACTAAGCTGAATTTCTGTGTCACTCCGAGCAAAAATATCCTGCTCACCTGAGCCTGATAAAAGAAGTGATATCTGCGGGTACGTCTCCGCCACCTTGTCCCAGCAATTGATGTGCTCAAAACTTGTCAGAAGCAAATCGACAATATAGTTCCATGAGCAATTTAGATTTATCGAGATAGCGATTGGCGGACTGCCGAGGATTCTGGTGCCTAAGTCCGCTCCATCTCGGCGTAGTAGTATCTGCAGAAAGGTTAGATCGTCCTGATCGCCTGCATAGGCGAGCTTCTTTCCGATCAATGTCACAGCTTCTGGTGACTGCAAGAAATAGTTC
>JAHEEM010000261.1 GCA_024640695.1 Rhodospirillaceae bacterium
CTTCGCCATTTCCACCGCGGCAGTAAGGGACTACCCGCTAACAGATGGTAGAAGCAGGAACTCTGGTGAGGATCTGTCACAGCAAGACAGGTGCCGGTGCCGCGTTGCTTGGGCACGTTCGGTGAGTCAGTGGGGATTCTGCGGAAGCTCAGGAAGGCTAGAGCTGAGCACGTGCTGCCTCCCGAATCCGGTGAGTGATGCTAACTGATTGTATATATTGATAGATCAGGAGGGGCCACAGACGACTCTGCGCGACCGTGCATGGTAATTCCCCGCAAAATCCGCCGCATCAAATTTAGAGATCGAAGTTAGCGACCCGCGCGTGGGCGACCATGGCATCCGCGGCACATTCAGTGCCTGGCCCTCCTCAGCAGCCTGCGGTATAGACCAATTTTTTCGAAATATAGCTGGCCGATACGCTGCATGTGACTATTGTCGTGAGTTCTCGCAGCGGTGGCGGCAATCGATCTAATGAGCTCGAAGGCCGATGTCTTCTCTCCGTATCTTCGGCCGATGCTTTCAAAAAAGTCGGTTACCTCTCGGGACAGCGCCTCCGATTTTGATGCTTCCTGTCTAGCGACGGCTTCGTCGATTGCTGCGTAATACTCGCTGCTTTCGCTCTCGAGGGCCAGTGCCGACATAAGGCTACAAATCGCGTCGCAGACTTCCGCGCGGCCGTAGGTTTCGATGGCGGAGGCACAAAACTCGGATAACTCGAGATCTAACTTGCTCATTCGATGCTCCTACCGCTCCTCATCATTCAGGCTCTTCGGTCGACGACCTCATAGAGTGAAGCGATTTGTATCAGCGAATATACGCCACAGCAGCGCAGAAAGTACTCGGAGTTCATTTGCGCTGCGCTTGCCTGGGATCGGTTGTGCTACGGTGTTCACTGTCACGATTGCGGAGCAAGAAATTTGGCCAGACGATCTCCTCAGTCACACGCGAAGCGCCAACGAGAACAGGCGAAGCGCGAAAAACGGCGCGCGAAAGAGCAACGACGTGCTCAGAGAAAGCTGGAAAAGTCGGGAGAAGGCGCCGCAGAAGCAGAGGTCGAGCAGAATCTTTTGCAGGTTGCAGACAAATAACAGCTATTTTCCGCAGGCCCTGATATAGTGCGCTCAGTTCTGGCGCACTTCGGTCTGCGCTGCACGACGGACGACGCACTTCCGCTCCCTCCGTAAACTTACCCAAATCTATCATCTGGGCCGATACCGGCGCCGCCTTCTGTGCGTGGCTGGAACAGGTGGCAGCGGACTATCCAATGTCAAAGTCATTTACAGAGCTTGGCCTGCGGGCCGAATTACTGCGTGCCGTTCGTGAGCAAGGTTACGCAACAGCCACGCCGATCCAAACAGACGCTATCCCACTGATTCTCGACGGCCGCGACGTCCTAGCAGGCGCGCAGACCGGTACGGGGAAGACGGCGGGATTCACGCTGCCGCTGTTGCAGCGACTGGCGGACTCGGGCAACAAACGTCGCCATCCGCGAGCGCTCGTTCTTACGCCGACGCGCGAGCTTGCGGCGCAGGTTTGCGCCAGCGTGCGAGCGTACGGTCGCTATCTGCCAGTGCGCGCTGTAGAAATTTTCGGGGGCGTCGGCATTCAGCCGCAGATCACCCGACTGCGCAAGGGCACCGACGTTGTGGTCGCAACGCCAGGCCGACTGCTCGATCACGTCGAGCAAGGGACGATCGATTTGTCGGGTATCGAGATCCTTGTGTTAGACGAGGCGGATCGAATGCTCGATATGGGTTTCATTCGCGACATTCGTCGAATTCTGAAAACGCTGCCTAAAGAGCGGCAGAACTTGTTGTTCTCGGCGACGTTTTCCAAGGAAATTAGACAACTGGCAGCCGGATTGCTGAATAGTCCTGTGGAAGTGCAGGTTGCGCAACGAAACAGCGCAGCGGCAAACGTCAGGCAGCTCGTTCATCCGGTAGACCGCAGCCGCAAGCGCGAGCTGCTCTCGCACTGCATTTCCGCGGGTGGCTGGCAGCAGGTTCTCGTATTCACGCGCACGAAGCACGGAGCGAACCGATTGGCGCAGCAGTTGACACAAGACGGAATCGAGGCCGCTGCGATTCACGGCAATAAGTCGCAGGGTGCTAGGACCCGCGCGCTGCGTGATTTCAAGGACCGCGCAGTCCGCGTACTGGTCGCCACCGATATTGCAGCGCGCGGGCTCGACATCGACGCGTTGCCTTACGTCGTCAATTATGAGCTGCCTAACGTCGCGGGCGACTACGTGCACCGAATCGGGCGAACGGCCAGGGCCGGCCGGGAAGGGCATGCCGTCTCGCTCGTGTGCATCGATGAGCACAATCTGCTCGTCGATATAGAACGGCTTCTTAAGCTCGAAATCGAGCAGGCCGTGGTGCCTGGCTACGAACCTGACCCTCGCATTCGGGCCGAGCCGATTCAGAATGGCCGATCGCAGCCGTCGAGTCGGCGCAATGCGCACAAGCGACATCGCCACAATGCTGGCGCTGTTAAGGAACGTGGCGGGTCGCGGAATCGACGCAGAGGTTCACGGCAAGCTACAGGATCGTAAATCAAGTCTTCAGGACATTAACTCATGAGTAGAAAACTGTACGTAGGTAACCTGGCTTATTCTGTAACCGAGACCGCGCTTTCGAACAAGTTTTCGGAATTCGGTACCGTTGAGTCGATCAACCTTATTACGGATCGGGATACAGGTCGCAGTAAAGGATTTGGTTTCGTCGAGATGGGCAGTGAGGCGGAGGCGAAGGCGGCTATCGCTGAGCTGAATGGCGTCGACTACGATGGCCGCGCAATGAACGTGAACGAGGCGAAACCGAAGAATGCTAGTGGCGGCCGAAATGGCGGCGGACAGTGGTAGTGAGCGTCGGTTGCCGGCAGAGAGGAACCGATGCAACGCTTGAGTAGCGCATGGGTAGATTTACCGGAGTGGCCGGCCGTGACCTGAAACCTGATGACCGATTTTCAGCCCACATTAGAGAATCCCTACACGCTGATATCTGTGCGGCGTGCCGGCGTGCCAGTCGGAGCAGACGGGTCCGACTGGCATCAGTACGTCATTCGACAAGGTGACAATGAAATCCGGGGCTTCCGTCAGGGCACTGCGCTGGCCGTCACTGCTGTGGCGGAGCAGATGGTCACGGACCTCAACGAACGAAGATCGCATAAACCCGGCCGTAGGCAAATCGTTCTTCGAGGCCGCAAGCCTCGGCAACAATAAATAGACTGTCTGTTGGGCCAAGATTGGCGGCCTTACCCGCGATAACTCTCGCATTAACGCAGGTACCAGCCGCGTCGACCGAAGTCGACCCGCGCCTCACTCTGTTAGCTTCAATAGAACGTCGGCATACCATGCGCTGTTCAGGCCTAGCGCCTCATCCAGATTGAGGTCGCGTGTGCCCACGTCGATTCGGGCCGAGTGTACGCCCAGCAGAGTCCAACGCAAGTCGTCAACGGCGTTCGGTTCCACTGTCCGTGCTACCACTGCAGCTCCGCTCATGCCCCGGTGTGTGCGGCCGTCCGTCAGGAAGTAACCTTCGCCTTGGAAGCGCAACCCAAATGACGATGCTATGACGGCGTGTCGTGCCACGGGCATATGATGCAGCGTGTCGTGAAATCCAAGCGGAAACCCGACGACGAGAAGCGATGCTCCAACCTCGATTCGATCGTATCCACCTGCTAGATGATCGGGCGTGAAAGCCTGATAGGCGACGTTCGGGGGCAAGGCCGCCTTATCAATCTCGATGACGGCCACGTCGACTGGCCCGGATCGATCCGACTCTTCGCGCCAAACGCTCTGGCTCTCTCGGTAGAGCAGCATCGAAAATCCTGTCGACTCGGCGACGTTTTCTGGATCGAGATGCAGCTCGATCTCCACACGATCAGGGAAGTGTCGGCTGAGCTTGTCTCGGAGAACGTGCCGGCTCGTCACCAGAAATAGTCTATTGTCGCGCTCGAAATAGAAGCCACTCGCCCCAGTTAGCTGGTCGGTACCATGGAAAGTGGTAACCCGCGCTGTCGTGAGCAGGAGGGGCTCGATCATTGGCTCACAGTCATGCGTGCAGTATCAACGAAGTATGCAATTAATGCGTACCTTTATATACGACCTATTGCAGTCCCGCTCGCGACCGTCTCTATGGCTGCAAGCCTCGGCAGCGATCACGAGGCAATCTGCCGGGTAAGCGTTGACGTCGGTGCCCCCGTAGCATGCACGCATACGGAGGTACCGGCGAGTCGACGGCCGTGCGCGTGTCAGTCAGAGATTCTCGATGCGCTCCAGGAGCAAGGTCACGCACTTCTGGGTCGCATCGTCATATCTCTTTCGTTCTTCAGCATTCGCGGCCTCAGCGCCACTCTG
>JAHEEM010000058.1 GCA_024640695.1 Rhodospirillaceae bacterium
AGCGACGGCCGGGGCGAGAGTGGCAGCGAGCACTGCACATCGCCCGGTCGTGCGGAGACGCCCGTCTGCGGCGCTGGGACGGCGGTTGTTGTTCACGCGCTGTGTTCCAATAATTATTGTTATATAATAATAAGAATCATTCTTATTATTATTTGTGAAGGTGGCGCTGTCAATAGAAACCTCTGGGAGCGCCGCTGAAGGTATTCCCGGCCCGCGGCCGATCCGACTCGACCGATCTAACGACGCGCGACGACCCGCCTCCACCGGGGCCGCAGCACGCGGTTCCACCACATGATGGTGCCGGTTACGAACATCGCCGCCGGGGCCGCTCCGAAGAGTGCCCAGATCGCCTTGATCGTCTGGTCGCACAGCCCGGGCCCGCTGCAAGGAAGGCCGATACCGTTAATTCGGCCGAAGTGCGAGTAAGCCAGCCAAGAAAGGGCGCTATCGACGAAGCGGAGCCTGGGGCCGGCTTCAGTCGGCGGGTCCAGCCAATCGGCCAACGCGTGAAACTCCCGGGGGATGCAAAGATAGAGTCCGCTGACCGCAAATACGACTATGAACCCAAAGCTCCAGAAGCCTAACGTGCTGTGCAGATCCCAGTTGAAGCGCTTCCATCCGACGCCGCGACGCAGTGTCAGGCTACGACGCCACCGCTTGATGCCGGGCCACCAGATCACCAGCCCAGTGATCGCAGACAAGAGAGCCGCGAGCGCCCCAAGGCCGTTCACCCGGCGACCGGTCGGCCCGGCGAGCAGATCCGCATGCACCTCGATGAGCTTCGTGACCAGCCAGACACCGGTTTCGGCCGCACTGCCTACATCCATGCCGCTGCGCGGGTCAAAGAGCCGCCTCTCTATCTCATCGTCCCGGCCCAACCAGATCTCCACGGCGTAGTCGGGATTGCGCGCGCGGACGATTCTTATCAGCCGGTAACCTGGATACAAAGCCGTTGCGGCCTCGGCGAGCGCGTCGTCACTCAAGTGCGGCCCTGAACCCTGCGAGATGATCGGTTCGGGCGTCGCGGCCACGTAAAGCTCGTTCCGATAGACCAGCACGCTGCCGGTCACGCTGATGAAGAAGATGTACAGCCCGAGGCCGATGCCGCTCCACAGGTGCACTTGAAACACCGCCCTGCGTAACCAGACCTTTTGCGGCTGTCTAACCCAGCGCTGCCAGACCGTTAGTTGATCGCCCGAACTCACGGGCAGCAGACTACAACACGCCGTCACCAGGTTCCACGCCACGGCCTTGATTTGCGCGCGCGGATCCGATGGCGTGCCCAAAGAATGACCAGGCAAGACGGCGCCCTATCGGGCCGCTGTGTGAGTAGAATGTTCCTCGACGCGTGGCCGACGGAGGCGAGAACGATGGGTACAGCGCACTGCAGAGACCGGCGAGGCGACGATCGCCGGACGCGAAATCTCACGACGATCTGTGAGTTGATGGCCGCTGATGAGGCACAGTGATTCGCCCCAAACGTCCGCGCGAGGCTCCCTTCAGCCAATACGGAGCAGGGTAATGGGAACTCAGGCGTCCTCTCGAGACCTGATTGCTTAGCTATGAAACAAATTATCGACACACACCCCCATGTCATTTCTCCGGATACGCAGAAGTATCCGCTACAACCCGTCGGCGGCGTGCAATCTTCGTGGTCGCAAGCCCACGCTGTCACGCACGAAGCGCTTGTCACCGCAATGGACGAGGCCGGCATAGGCAAGGCCGTCGTCGTCCAGGCGTCCACCGCGTACGGTTACGACAATAGCTATCTCGCCGAAACGGTGGCGGCGCATCCGGATCGCTTGACCGGCGTATTCGCGGTGGACGTGCTCGCGCCGGACGCCGTCGAGAAGATTCAGTTCTGGCAGGGGAAAGGCCTCACGGGGCTGCGGCTGTTCACGGCAGGCAGCACAATGCAAGGTCAGTCGGGGTGGCTGAACGATCCTCGCACGGACGCGATGTGGGCTTTTGCGAACGAAACCGGCCTGCCCGTGTGCGTGCAGATGCGTCCGCAGGGCATCCCGCAGCTCGCCGACGTGCTCGAACGCTTCCCGGAAACCACGATACTGATCGATCATCTGGCTCGATCCGCGTTCGAAGATGGGCCGCCGTATCAGCTTGCGGCGCAGCTCTGGGCACTTGCCCGATTTCCGAACGTGAACCTGAAACTCACGCTCCGCAATTTCGAGGCAGCGGAAAAAGGCCAGTCGACGGTGCCGGATTTTCTGGAGCACCTCCTATCGATCTACGGCGCCAAGCGAGTCGCGTGGGGCTCCAACTTCCCGGCTGCCGACAAGCCGCTCGACGAGCTCGTCCGGCGCGCGCTCGAGGCACTCGCAGTCCTTAACGAAAAGGAGCGCTCCGAGATAATGGGCGGCACGGCTTTGCGGCTCTATCCGGCCCTCGCAAAATGACGGGCGCCTACCCTATCGATCGACCCAAAGTCAAAGTTGCCTTGAGCACAACGCCCTTGTGCAGGGAGTTTCTCCGTGCAGCACAGGCTGAGGGCGTCATCAATCTGGACATCCAGGAAATCAAGCCCATCCATCGCGCGTTTCGCCCGATGGTCATGGAGGCCGCTTTCGACATCAGCGAGCTGGCGATCGTCACGGCCATCCAGGCCATCGATCACGGCAAGCCGATCATCCCATTGCCGATCACGGTCGCCGCCCGCTTTCAACACAAGTGCATCGTGCAGAATTCGCGGCACGGCAGCCTCACGCCAGCAGATCTGCCCGGCCGCCGGGTTGCAGTGCGTGCCTATAGCCAGACGACCGGCGCCTGGGTACGCACAATTCTCCAGATGGAGTTCGGCGTTGCGAGCGACTCGATCACCTGGGTTACCCAGGAAGCACCGCATGTCGCCGAAGCCGCGGAGCCAGCCAACGTGCTGCGCGATCCGAACGGCGCGGGCCCTGCCGAGCTGCTCGAGGATGGTCGCGTCGACGCGGCGATCTTCGGTAACGATCTGCCGTCGGACTCCTGGATTCAGCCGCTCATCGAAGACCCCGATACCGTGGCACGAGCCAGCTACGAACGCTCCAAGGTCGCTCCGATCAATCATGTCATCGCGGTGGGAAGAAATTTCGCCGAGCGACATCGGGACCTGGTGCAGTACGTCTATCGCACGTTCGCGGCAAGCAGGCCGCGCGTCTTCCAGGACGAGCAGCTGGCGCTGCATCCATTCGGATGCGACGAGATGCGCCATTCAGTGGAGGTGCTGCTCCGCCACACGGCGGCCCAGCAGCTGACGACGAAGCTCGTGAGCTTCGACCAGTTATTTGGCGAGGCAGCGCATCTCCTTGGAAAAACCTAGGCTGCACGACCAGCCCCCGCCCTCGCTTACTCCCAGTCGCGGGCGCCGGCCAGCTCAGTGGCCGACCGCGATGACGTCCCTAAAACGCGAGAGGATCGCTCGCTGCGATCTGATCCGCACGCGCAGCTCATCGGCACTCATCGGCGTGAACTCCGCACCGGTCGCTGCAGCCCAGCTCGCTACTGAATCCGCGCCGAGCGCCTGGTCGAAGGCTGCACCGAAGGCGCGGCGAAGCTCCTCGGAAATTCCCGGCGGGAGCCCGAACGCGCGCAACAAACCGAGCTCCCCAAGCTCGGGGTAGCCCGCCGCGATCGTTTTCTGCGTATCTGCGAATGCCGGCACCTCACGCTCCGTCATCAGCAGAATACCCTTCAGATCGCCGTTCCTATTGAATGCGATGGCCGTCGAGATCGGCAATACGGACGCCACGGCGTCACCGCGAACGACGCCGAGCAAAGCCTCGTTGTTGCTCGGGTAGCCGGTAATGATCTGGCAGTCGAGGCCGACCTCCGCGCACAGGACTTTGTTGGCCGCAATTCCCGATGATCCGTAGGCCGTGAAAGTGATCGTCTCGCCGGCGCGCTTCAGATCCGCGATCGTATCGTAGGGTGAGTCAGCAGCAGCGATGACGATGTACTGGCCGAACGCCATCGCGCCGAGCCAATCGATCGCGTCGATCTCGTATCCGACCGCCTCTCCAATGATCTCCGGCTCGATGACGCCAGGCAGGTTGAATATCGCAAACGTCTGACCGTCGGGCTCGGCCGTGAAGGCAACGGTTGCGCCTCGCTGTCCGTCTCCGCCTGGGACGTTCTTCGGAATAACGTTGACGTCGAGTCGTTCCTCCATGGCTCGCGCGAGTACCCGGGCATAGGTATCGAAGCCACCCCCTGGGCCGGACGGGATGATGAGCTCGATGTCGCCGCTCGGCCAACCCTCCTGCCCCCGTTCGAAACGCGGCCCCAGCGCGACAGCGATACTCGCCAGCGCCATGAGGGCAACCTGGAACGGCGTCGATTTAAATAGGGTATTCATCGGCTGTAGTCTAATTTTCCGGCGCAGCAGGCCTAAAGGGAGTTTCCAGCGATCAATCCACCGAAGATTTCATACCCCATGAGCACCTCGAACACCAAGTAGAGAAATCCGGACAGGCAGAACGCCGTGACGGCGGAGACCACAGAATTTTTGCTCGCATAGATTTTCAAATAGCAGAATACGTAGAGCAGCATCGCGGCGTAGAACCCGAGGATGACGACAAGACCGAGGAATGCGCCAATCCAAGCAAACACGACTGCCTCCTGCAACGGCGAAGGCGCCGCTGGGGCAGGCTCCAGGCCCTGTCGGGCGATCGTGCCGCGAGGCTTCGAGACGATGTCGATCAACGCGAGAGTCATCGCCATGACTCCGGCGATCCACGGCAGCGTCTGCGAGGCGAGATCGTAGTCATAAGACTGCCAGACATAAGCCGCAGCAACGATGGCAACGATCAGCGAGGGCAACACCTCGATGAGTCGTCGACAGCTCATGAGCGCAGCTCCCTTGCCGCGCGCCGCGTTCGCCGGATATATCGAATGAGCGGAATGCTCAAGCTCAATAAGATCAGCAAGAACAGGGTCAGCGATAGGCCTCTGGAAAAGAAAATCGTCCAATCACCGCGAGTAATCATCATGGTCTGACGGAAATTAATTTCGACCACCTCGCCGAGAAACAGCGCGATCACGAGCGGTAGTCGCGGGTAGTCGAAGCGAATCATGACGTAGCCGATAAACCCGAAAATCACGGTAACGATCGCATCCTGCATACTGCTCCGCAGCGCATAGGCACCCACCGTCGATACCGCAAGAATGATTGGCACCAACCAGTTGACGTCCACGAGCGTGAGCAAAGCAAGCTTTCGCGCTGCCGCAAGACAGAGAATCGAAGCAAACACAGAGGCGAGTGCAAGCGAGATCAACAGCGAAGTCACGACATCCAGATGGTTGATGAGCAGAGAGGGCCCCGGCTGCAGACCGTGCAAGACGAGTAAGCCGAGAAAGACGGCCATTTCGGCGCTGCCCGGAATTCCGAACGCAAGCGTCGGGATCAGCGAGCCGCCCTCGCGGGCATTGTTGGCGGCTTCAGGCGCAATAACGCCCTTGACGTTACCCTTGCCGAAGGTCTCGGGCTCGTCCGACACCTGCACCGTGACCGAGTAAGCCAGGAAGGCGGCCACCGTGCCGCCGACGCCGGGAATGGCGCCGATGACCGCACCAATGGCTGAGCCGCGAAGAACCGTCGGAAAGTTTTTGAAGACCGCGGCGACGCCGTCTCGCACGCGGCTCACCCGAACGGCGGCGGGGTTCTCCGTGATCGATCCGCCTTGCAGACAGAGCGCCATGATCTGAGCAATCGCGAACAGACCGATCAGCGCCGGCACCAGCGGTACTCCATCCCACAGATAATTGATGCCGAACGCGAAGCGTACTTCTCCACCGACATTGTCATAGCCGACGAAGGCAATCATTAGGCCAAGCGCAGCGGTCAGCAGCCCCCGGATCAACTTACCTTCCGAAGAGGCCGCGATAGCACACAGGCCGAGCACCGCGAGCATGAAGAACTCGGGCGGCGAGAACATCAAGATGACACTCCGCGCAACCGGAAGAATTAGAAACAGGATAAAAATGCCGATCAGCCCCCCAATTGACGACGCTGCAGCGGCGGCACCGAGCGCCATGCCTGCCTTGCCGTTCTTGGTCATCGGATAGCCGTCATAGACGGTCGCGGCGTTGGGTGCTGTCCCAGGCGTATTGAGCAGGATCGCCGTCACCGAACCACCAGCAGGGATTGCCCCCATGATGCCTCCGGCAAAGAACATCGCGGCGGTGGCATCGACCCCGAACGTCAGCGGGATCAGCAGCGCGAGTGCCGTAGGCCCCCCGAGTCCGGGAATTACGCCGAACAAAAGACCGACGAGGGTACCGAAACCCAAATAAATCAACCCTCCGGCGAATAAGAGCTGGTCGAACGAGGTGGCGAGCGCTGCAAGCATCGAAATAACTCGGCCCTAGTGAAGGACGTTCACGCTCTCTCCGTCGAGCCAGGCCGGGACACTATCGACTCTGCATTAGCACTATCTGTTACATCGATCGTCGCGCAGTCGACTTCGCGGCACAGCGTCTTGTTAAAGATTTTCATCTTTATCTAATGCGCCGCACGACCTGTCGAGCGAGCGCTAGCGCGGTGGTCCATTTACCGCCGAGCACGGTGATCAGCTTACCTGATTTGTGCACGGCGTATTCGCGAGTCGCTTTGCTTGGATTGCTGGCGGACTTGATCAGCGGCCGGATGCCTGCAAAGGTCGCAACAACATCGGAACGGTCGGCTGCCCGCGACATGGCCCGATTGTAGGCCGACAACAGGTAAGTTGTTTCGCTCTCCGAACATTCGATCGGCTCATCGAGCGATTGGCGAACTTCCGTCGTGCCGACCAGCGTCTGACCGTGCCAGGGCAGAACGAACACGAAGCGTTCTTCGCCAGCCACTTCGAGCAGATACGCCTGAGGGCATTCGCGCTCGAGCACCAGATGACTGCCCCGGACTAGATCCAGCTGATAAGGCAGCACAATGCCGCTTGCAACGCTCAAAGCCTCTGCCCAAGGACCCGCTACGTTGACCAGGCGATCGAATGTTTCCTCAACGCCATCGATACGCAAGACACCCTCTTCGGAGACCGTGCTGACCTCGGTATGCTCGCGCACCGTGACGCCCGCAGACCGAGCCCGCTCGAGCACCCAGAGCCCCAGCTGATAGTCGTCCGACTGGCCGTCAAAAAACTCGTAGCCGCCAACGAGCCCCTCGGGGCTTATGCCATCGGGATCGTTCCGCAGGATCTCCTCGCGCGTGTGCCAACGATAACGCGAATGGGGGCTGTGTGGCGCGAGCAGCCAATAGAGGAAAAGGCCGAGACCCATCGTCAAGCGGCCCCGGCGGCTCGTCTTGTAAACCGGGATCATAATCGACAACAGGTGCGCGATTTCCGGCACTCGGCGCAGCCACGCATCGCGCTCGCGCAGCGCTTCGCGAACGAGCCGAAACTCGAACTCCTCCAGATAGCGCAGTCCGCCGTGCAGCAACTTCGACGACGCGCGGCTCGTGGCCTGCATGATCTCGCCGCGCTCGAAGAGCACCACATCATGCCCCGCTTCCGCGAGTTGCCACGCGCAGCTCACGCCATTGATGCCGCCGCCGACTACGGCGACCCGCAATGGCCTATCGGACCCGACCGTTGGACTCATCTGAATGAGATTATTACTCAGCGAAACTCATTGAAGAACTCGCGATCAAGGACAGACCTACCCTTTCGGTGTGCCAACAGAATTCGCACGACCCACCAGAGTGCGCGGAGTTCTCCAATCTGCTCGAACTTTCTGGAGTCGGTGATCACTTTGCCAGGCAGCATCACCGCGCGGGTCACGGATCGCAGTTGCTCCGAGAACAACACATCCTCCATCAACGTCTCCGGATAAGCGCCGACCTGCCAGAATATGTCCCGACGGACAAAGATCGCCTGATCTCCATACATGATACCCGTCAGCTTAAACCTAAGATTGTGTACCCGCGAGATGAGCCACAGTATTGCTCCATGGCGCGAGAATCGGTGCGTAAGGCAACCTGCCTCGAGCGCGGATTGCGCGGCTATCGACTCGAGCGCCGTGCCCGGCAACACCGTATCGGCATGTAGAAACAACAGCCATTTGCCGCTTGCGAGTCGCGCGCCTGCATTCATCTGCGATCCGCGGCCGCGCGGCGCATTGATACAGCGCAGATTTTGGATCGTCTGCTCATACCGCTTGACCACGTCGCAGGTCTCGTCGACGCTGCCCCCGTCGACGACGATGACTTCGTGTTCTCCCGACTGCCCTACCAGCGACTGCAGTGTCGCGGGTAACGCACGCTCCTCGTTCAGCGCCGGAATGATGACGCTCACTTGCATCTTGCGTAGACTGCTATCTGACTCGCTTGGTCTTAGTGTATCGCACCGTGACTCGCGTTCTTGCCAAAATCGCTTGCCTGTCGGTGCTTACCTGGAGCGTTGCGGCGCAAGCGCAGCCGGACGCCGAGCTTTGGGAGATCTGGCAGCAAAGTGACGAGTCCAACGAAGCCCTCGTAAACCATTCCCGCTGGCAGCACTTCCTGGACAGCTACGTCGAAACGGATGCCTTGGGCGTCAATCTGGTTAAGTATGCGGATGTCACCGACGTCGACCACGAGGCCCTGCGTATCTACCTCGAGACTATGCAGGCGATTGATCCACGCAACTTCCGAAAGCAGGAGCAATACGCGTATTGGATCAATCTGTATAACGCCGCGACAATCGACATTGTGCTACAGAATCCGGGCAAGTCGTCGATTCTTCGCATGGGCGAAAGCTTCTTCAGCGCCGGCCCCTGGAACGACGAGGTGCTGAGGGTCGCCGGCATCGACTTGACGCTCAACGATATCGAACATCGAATCCTGCGGCCGATCTGGCGCGATCAGCGGGTTCATTTCGCGGTCAACTGCGCGAGCATGAGCTGTCCGAATCTGGCGAAAGATGCATACACGAGCCGCAGTATCGAGCGCCTGCTCGATAAAAACGAACACGACTTCATCAACGACCCGCGCGGGGTCCGCCTCACGCCTCGTGGCCGACTCGAGATCTCCAAGATCTTCGACTGGTATCGCATCGATTTTGCGGCGACGGATGCAGCGCTAGTCGATTACCTAGCAAGTCACGCAGTCGAGCCGCTGGCGACGCAGCTGAAGTCCTATCGAGGCAAGATCCGTTACGAATATGACTGGTCGATCAACGCGCCGTAGGCCACGCCTGCGTTCATTGGAAACGGGCACCAGTCGATGCGATGGAGCCCGCCTCCACTGGAGGCGACGCACACGGCAAGCTAAAACGTCGAGCCGGCAACGAACCTGCGCACCGCGAACTAGGACACAAGCCTAGTCCACGACACATTGCGACCGATCTTGTCGTGCTCTGGGCGCAGATACCTGAGCGTAGTGCCGACCTAGATCTGGCCGGCGCCGCGCCCGTTCAGGCGACCGCGAAACCGCTCACGGCTGCCGCGCGCAGCGCGGCGACAAATGCGGCATGAACTCCAGTTCTTGGATTCATTATGCGCGCCCCGCCGAACTAACCGCGAGATTGCACCCGCCAGGCGGGCGATTTCTGGGCTCGAGCTTGTGGCGTGTGTAGGTGTCGGTCATCCGCGTCGCAACTCAGCCAGCATAGCCGACTCGATCAGATCGCAGGCCCTATGGATCCCGTCACGCGCCGCGCACAGGGCCGCGATCTCGGCGCAACGCCGCCCGACTGCCGTCGAGCCGAGCAGATCCTCGAGCGCGCCGGCAAGGCGCTCCGCGTCGAGATCACACGGCTCGATCCGACGGCCCGTACCGAGACCTTGCACCCGATACGCGTTGTCAGGCTGGTCGTGGCTGAATGGCACGATGACCTGCGGCAGGCCCGCGGCAAGCCCAGCGGCCGTCGTGCCGACACCGCCATGATGAACCAGCGCACCGCAGCGCGGCAAGACCGTGCTGAGCGGCGCGTAGTCGAAGTGAGCGACGCCTGCCGGCAGCGGCGCGCGAATCTGCTCGGGGTACCGCGTCAGCAGCAGACCGCGCCGACCCAGCCGCGCGCACGCGCCGATGGCCGCCTCGAAGAACGCCTGCCCGTAGCGCATTGCAGATCCGGGCGTGAATACGATCGGTGCCGGACCGCCGGCAAGAAACTGCTCCGCCTCTGATGGCGGGTCATCCGAACCCGTTGCATCAAACAACGGAAAGCCGCACTGCCGCAGGCTCAAAGGCCAATCCGGCTGCGGCGGTGCGTACCAATCGGGGAACATCGCGATCGTCAGCAGGGGCGAGTCGATTTGGCTTACAAATATCCGTTGGGTCGGCGCGAGACCCACACGGGCTCTGAGCTCGTTCACGAACGGCGCGACGGCCGGGTCGAGCACCCTGTGGTCGATAAACCACCACAACACACGCTTGAACCAGCGCGGCAGAAACGACAGATCGGTGGTGCCGCGCATCACCGGCACGCGATAAGACGTTCGCACGACCGCCGGCTGCAGGTGTACGCGCACAACGGGCAGTCCTGTCCTGTCAGCGATCACGCGGGACGCGAAGTCGAGCGTATGCGCGACGATGCTCAGCGGGCCGCGGTTGCGCTCCTCGGTGACGATGTCGAATAACCGGCGGTTGTAATCGCCTACCAACCTCATGACGGCGGGAAATCCGCGCCGCGAATCGAAAAGATCCGGATCGTTCGCTGCGGCTTCGTACTCCGCTTCGCTTCCGGTCGTGAGAAACCGCATCCCGCCGTCCCGAACCAGGTCTGCGAAGTGATCCGTCGTCGCCACTGTCACGTCATGGCCGCGCCGCAGCAGCTCCGCACCGAGGCCGATGAAAGGCAAGTTGTCGCCCGCTGATCCGACGGGCGTCAGCAGTACGCGCAACGCGCCCCCGATCGTGGCGGATTCATAGACGGCAGTGGACTGGACCCGCAATCATTCCGGAGACGATAACACTCAAACCAGCGCAGGGAGCTTGGCTCCGCTACCAGTGCCCGGTTCCAGGCTCACCTTTCATCGGCCCGACGATCTCGGACGTCACCCAGCCACCATAAAACTGCCCTGCTTGCGGCCTGACCCGCTCGCCGGCGACGGTGCACTCGATCTTACCCGGATAGAAGGAGACACAGTCCGCTATCGCAGCGAACCTCGGACTCGGCTCCTCGTAGCGCCATCCCACCTGGATGATGCGCTCCCCGTGCAGCTCCAGGTCACAGTAGGCGGCCGCGCCCTTCCACTCGCAGTAAGACTGCGGCGGGCCCCAGCTGAGCAGGTCAGCACGAACCTCGGCCAAGGGTATATAGAATGTAGGTGGGCTCGCCGTTTCGAGCACGCGCAGTGCGTGAGTCGTGTCGGCAACCACTGATTCCCCTATGCGCACGATGACTCGCCGTGTGTCAGGCCTGATTGCCGGCGGGCGCGGGTAATCCCATACCGATTCCTGGCCTTCCGCCACGCGCTGTGCGAAATCGGGACGAGCTTGACCAAAGTAAGACCACGACATCGAATCGAACCTATTTAAATGAGTCTTGTGGCTCCATGTTAGCTTCGTCCGGTGCTCGAGGATGGATTCACCTGCCGCTGGGCACCCGCATCGATCACCCGTGTTATGTCGATTCGACTGTCAACGGCCAACCCGTGCGATGCGTTGAAGGATTAGACGAACCGCCATCAGACGAGATCCAGGATGCTTGTCTCACGCACGGCAGTCGCCAAAAGCCTGCTCACTGAACAGTTTCGCTTGCCGGAACCCGCCTCAGCGCGCGTATTTCCCGACAACCAATGCGTTCGGCCGCTTGCGCTCACCGCTTAACACCTCAGGTCACTCAATGCAGCACAGACGCATCCCTCTATTGTTGCGCTGAGTCGAGAGCCGAGCTCGCTGTAGCCGGGCTACATCGGGACAGCACATCCACAACCAGGCTGTATCGGCGAATCATGAAAACGGACCCTCGGCAAGCGGTGTGTTCTTGGCGTTTCCTATTGCGTAAAATTCCAGCTCTGCCGTTATTCGCGCACTCACGCAACCAAGGAGAAAGCCGGTGAGATTTTCAAGCATACTTGTCCCAGCGTCCGCCATCGCCCTGTCCTCGCTCGCATTTGCGCAAGCTCCGCCCGACTACGGCATGCCTATTTCCGGGCAGCAGGCGAAGACCGCAGCTGCGGCCGCGGTGGCCGTCATGAGGTCGAACGATTGGCGTATGGCGGTTGCGGTCGTGGATCCAGGCGGGAATCTCGTCTATTTTGAGAAAGTCGACGCGACGCAGCACGCATCGATTGAAATAGCGATGCAAAAAGCCAAGTCCGCCGCGGCCTTCAAACGGCCGACGAAAGTATTTGGCGACGGTATCACCAACAATCCCGGCCTCGGCACGCTACCCGGCGTGGTCGCTTCCGAAGGCGGCGTACCGATCATTGTCGACGGCAAGCTCATCGGCGCCATCGGCTGCTCAGGCGGAACCGGCCAACAGGATGGCGTAGCGTGCACCGCGGGTGCAGCCGCCATCAAATAGGCCTCGCGCCAGCTTAGCTCGACTAGACGCGAGGCGTCGCCGCGCAGCGGCGCCTCGCCTTTATGATGAATTCCGATCGTGAACTACCGGCCACTGGTCGGTTCGAGGTACAGGCAACGCAAGCGCCTACTGCGCGTCAGCGTCAGTAGCCAATTAGGCGATACGCGCCTGCCTCAATCAGCAACCTTAACACTGCTCATCGTGTCGCCCTGCTCGATCGCATCGACGATATCCTCGCCGCTCGTGACCTTCCCGAAAACGGTGTGCCGGCCGTCCAGATGCGGGGTCGCGACGTGGGTAATGAAGAACTGACTGCCGTTCGTATTCGGGCCGGCATTCGCCATCGAGATCACGCAGCGCTCATGCTTGAGCGGGTTGCCGACGAGTTCATCGGCAAATCTATAGCCGGGGCCACCTCTGCCCGAGCCCGTCGGATCGCCGCCCTGAATCATGAAATCCGGGATCACGCGATGAAAACTCACATCGTCGTAAAAGCCCTGCTTCGCTAAAAACACGAAGTTATTCACCGTCTGCGGTGCATGCTGCGGATAAAGCTCGAGCTCGATCGAGCCCCGGTTCGTCGTGATCGAGACCGCGTAGTTCCTGGACGCATCGATCTGCATCTCCGGGGCGGCCTTCCATTGCTGTTCAGTCATTGAATTCTCCTTGCAGGCAGATATTTGCTGTCCGCAGCGCTTTACGATCCCGCACAGCCCGAATCGGGCCGCGTGCTCCATGAATGCCGCCGGCCACGGCAGCCTGCGGGCGGCCAACGATAACGAAATTGACTCGCCAGAACTAGCGGCAGCGGTGAGCAGGCTGGCAAGCATGGCATAGTAACGGTATCAGCCGACCAGGGCACGGCCGCCACGCTCAAGGAATCTAGCAGAACATGGAATCGGATAAGCCAGGCAGCTCGTCAGACGCTCGCCTCGAGGAGCTGGAGGCCCGGCTGGCGCAGCAGGATCATTCGATCCTGGAGCTCAGCGAGGAGGTGTATCAGCAGCAGCGGCAGATTGCCGATCTCGAGCTCAAGGTTCGTCATCTGAGCGACCGCCTGCGGGAGACCGCTCTACCCCAATCGGCCACCGATCCGGCGGACGAGGTCCCACCGCACTACTGAGCCCGTGACCTCAGGACAGACTGTCTGTGGAGCGCTTCGCGCTAAGGGGTTGCTGCACGCGAAGCTCGACAATCTTTCAGATACCTCGGCCTGAGCACCAGATGTCCCTCGGCGTCGAGGAGCTCCGCGCGGACACGTGTAGCTCACCCCACGCGTGGAAGCCCATGGGGTCGGCCTCGAAGTGCGACACGCGCTGGGTCGGCGCCGAACGCGCACGTCCGACTCCGGACAAAGCCTAGAATGAGCCCGAGATGTAGTGCTCGAGGTGCTCGATGACCTGCTCTCTCTCGGCAATCAAGGCTTTCACGACATCGCCGATCGAAATGATACCCTCGAGATTTCCGTCGTTCATGACCGGCAGGTGTCGGATACGGTTCTCGGTCATCAGATTCATGCACTCGTCGGTCGTCTCGTCGGGCCCGACACAAACAATGTTCGTGCTCATGATGTCTTTAACGGGCGTGTCTTTAGAGGCTTTGCCCATCAAAATGACTTTGCGGGCGTAGTCGCGCTCCGAGAAAAGCCCCGCGAGCTCATCCCCCTCCAGGACGAGCAATGCTCCGACGCGTCGTTCGGCCATCAGTCGTAAGGCATCGAGGACCGTTGCGTCTGGTGCAACACCCCAGATTTCCTTGCCCTTCTCGGCCAGAAGGTCTCGCACCAATCGCATACCAACACCCCCTCTAAGCGGCAGATTCTCGCCCCGCCCCCCGTCGCTGGTCCAGGGGACCACAATTTGGGTCACCGAGCGCTCAGCATCTCCGTCCTGGTTATATAGATCTGGATCGGTGTGGATGCGGAGTCCGAAGCACTCGGTGACAAAATTAAGATACCCCTCTCGTCGCTGTTTTGCACATACTTATGCATACTGCTGCCGCCACGGACTGTGGCTGCACACTGTAACAGTCGCGAAAGCGCATTTTCGCCAGGATTAGACGATGACCGATTCCACTCTCCCAGAAACCAAATTTGGGGATCTCAATCTTCCGGCCCCGTTGCTGGCGGCGCTCGATAAGGTCGGCTACGAAACGCCCTCTCCCATTCAAGCCCAGGCCATACCGCACCTGCTGGCAGGTCTCGACGTACTGGGTCACGCGCCGACCGGCACAGGCAAGACCGCTGCATTTGCGTTGCCCTTGCTGGCTCGACTAGATCTCAGGCTCAATCGGGTCCAGGTCATGACACTGACTCCGACCCGTGAGCTTGCCATTCAGGTGGCCGAGGCATTTCAACAGTACGCATCGCATATGCCGGGCTTTCACGTGCTGCCCATCTATGGCGGTCAGGAATACGGTGTGCAGATCCGGCAACTCAAGCGCGGCGTGCACGTCGTGGTCGGCACGCCCGGGCGCGTGATGGATCACATGCGCAAAGGCACGTTGAAGCTCGATGCGCTTCAAGCTCTCGTGCTCGATGAAGCCGACGAGATGCTGCGCATGGGCTTTATCGATGAGGTCGAGTGGATCCTCGAGCAAACACCCGACAAGCGGCAGATGGCCCTGTTCTCGGCAACGATGCCGAAAGAGATCGAGCGTATCGCGCGGCGTCATCTACACGACCCGCAGAAAATTTCCATCGAGGCGAGAACCGCAACCGCCGAAACCGTTCGCCAACGCTACTGGCTAGTCAGCGGCGTGCACAAGCTCGATGCGCTCACCCGAATCCTGGAGGCTGAATCTTTCGAGGGCGTCCTGATATTCGTGCGCACCAAGATAGCAACGACGGAGCTTGCCGAGCGGCTCGCAGCCAGAGGTTACGCGGCCGCGGCGATGAACGGCGACATGGTGCAGAAGCAGCGCGAGCAGATGGTCGAGCGCCTCAAGCGCGGGTCGCTCGATATTCTCGTAGCCACTGACGTCGCTGCGCGGGGCTTGGATGTCGATCGAATCAGTCACGTCATCAACTACGACATTCCTTACGATGCGG
>JAHEEM010000059.1:0-8865 GCA_024640695.1 Rhodospirillaceae bacterium
TGATTGTAACCTCGGGCGATGAACCGCTGTCGGTGCAGCGGCACGGCAACGATCGCGTTCACATCTCGCCTCGTCGGCGAGCTAGCTACTTGGCTTGCGAGCAGCGTGCCGAGCGCCCAGCCGAGGCTGCGCCGGCCGGCGAATTTCAGCGACTGCACATAGCCCTGCAGAGGTTCCGTGTAACTAAATGGGGCCACCACGCCAGCGATATGCCACCCGCTGTCCACCCTTGGGCAGGCGGTTACCGGCCGGGCACGCCCACACCCCGCGCAGGGCAGTTCGACCCGCTCGAAATCATCCCTGCAGCCATCGCAGAAGCCGTCTTCGGCCGCGCCACCGCAGCCCGGGCAGCGAGCCGGTAGCAACGCGCGCAAGAACCTCCTGTAAACCAGCGTGGCCCCCTTTAGTTGACAGTCGCGACAGCGATTTTGATACTGCTCAGTGTTCATCGGCCGTGGTCACGGGAGCCATTCATCTATGTCTACAGAAGCCATCGAATTGGGTCCGTCCCCCGCGCGCTTGACGCTAGGCCACGTGACTGTGGGCGCCTGTGCGCGTCACGACTGGACGATCGAGCAGGTGCGCGTGTTGTTCGAGCTACCGTTCAACGACTTGCTCTACGCGGCGCAATGGGTGCACCGGCAGCACTTCGACCCGAACGAAGTTCAGATATCCACACTGTTGTCGGTCAAGACGGGCGCGTGTCCGGAGGACTGCGCCTACTGTCCACAGAGCATCCGTTATGAGACCGGAATCGAAAGCCATGAGCTTTTGGCCTTGGATGCCGTGACCGAAGCTGCCCGGAACGCCCGGGACGCCGGCGCGACGCGGTTCTGCCTCGGCGCGGCTTACCGCGGACCCAAGCCGAAGCAGCTCGAGCAGATTGCGGCAATGATTCGCGCCGTGAAAGCGCTGGGTCTTGAGACCTGCGCAACGCTCGGCATGCTCAAGGACGGCCAAGCCGAAGCCTTGGCCGACGCAGGGCTCGACTATTACAACCACAACCTCGATGCTTCGCGAGAGTTCTATCCGCAGATCATCAGCACGCGCAGTTACGACGATCGCCTGGACACGCTCTCGAAGGTGCGCGCCGCCGGCATGAAGGTCTGTTGTGGTGGAATTCTCGGAATGGGCGAGACGCGAGACAACCGCGTCGAGCTATTGCACGAGCTCGCGACGCTGCCCGCGCATCCCGAGAGTGTACCGGTAAACCAGCTCATTCCGGTTCCTGGCACACCGTTGGAGGGAGCCGGTGGGGTCGACGGGCTAGAGTTTGCGCGCACGGTCGCGGTCGCCAGGATTCTGATGCCGCGCTCGCATGTAAGGCTTTCCGCCGGCCGCACGGAGTTCAGCGACGCGTTGCAGGCTCTGTGCTTCGCGGCCGGGGCGAATTCGATCTTCTACGGTGAGAAGCTGTTGACTGCGGATAACCCCGACAGTGATGCTGACCAGGCTCTGTTTAGCCGCCTGGGCCTGCGCCGCGAGGAGCGCGACCGCGGGCCGGGCGTTTGACGCGCAGGCGGCCCTCTGCCGCGGCGGAACGCCGATGAAAATTCCCGATACCTACGGGTTGCCTCAGCAGCTTACGACACGGCGGCGCTTCGATCGCGCCGCGGCGACCTTCGACGGTGCGGATGCACTGCATGCCGAGGCGCGCGAGCGGCTGCTCGAGCGACTCGTGCTGCTCGGCGCGCAGCCGTCAACGATCCTCGATCTTGGCGCCGCAACCGGCAGCGCAAGCGCTATTCTTGCAGGGCGTTACCCGGGTGCAAGCATCATTGCCGCGGACTCGAGCCTCTCAATGGCGCAGCGGGTGCGCGGCAAGTTCGCCGATCGCGAAAAAATCGTGCCGATGCAGTGCGACGCTCACGCTCTGCCGTGCGCCGAGGAGAGCGTCGACTTGGTCTTTGCAAACCTCCTGCTGCCCTGGGTGCTGCCCGACCGCGTGTTCGGCGAGTGCGCGCGCGTGTTGCGGCCGGGTGGGCTGGCGCTATTCACAACCTTTGGGCCCGACACGCTCATCGAGCTTCGTCGCGCCTGGACCGCAGTCGATCACGGGATCCATGTCCACGGCTTCATCGACATGCACGACATCGGCGACCTAGCGCTGCGTGCGGGACTCGTCGAGCCGGTGATAGATGTCGATCGCCTAACGATCAGCTACCGGAGCACCGCGGCTCTAATGGCCGAGCTGCAGGCGACAGGTTCGGCCAATAGCGCTGCCGGTCGGCGCGAGGGTCTGACCGGCCGCACACGCTTTCGCGCCTTCGAGACTGCTTTTTGCGAGCAGGCTGAGACTGGCCGGCCGGCCGTGACGGTGGAGCTCGTGTTCCTTCAAGCCTGGGGGGCGGGGCGCCGCCAGGCGGTGCCTAGGCCCGCTGACGGCGTCGCACGTATCGCCGCCGAGGATCTGGCGCGCACGGCGAGAAAACCCCCTTCCTAGAGCCCCTGACGGCATCCACGAATCCCGCCTTGCCCTGTCGGTTCTGGTACAATACGCCCACGGCTACCCTCGCCGTTCCACCTAAATCACTGCGCCTGCCACCGCCGACGAGCGCGGCAGGCCCGAGATGGACTCGACTGAATGAACGTGACCAAGATCTGGCTTGTAACGGCCGTGACGCTGCTTGGTATCGGCTCGGCTAGCGCTGCATCAGCCCAGCTGCCAGCAGCAGTCGTAGCGGGCCCCTATGCGATGCGGCTGCAGCTGGTCTGGCTATGCGCCGCCGTCGCGGCCTTGGTCTATGCCGTGATGATCTACGGTCTTATGGTGGCCAAGCGGCCCCGCGCTGCCGGTGCCTCGGGGAGAGTGAGCAGCCGCCGCGCCGAGCTGCTCTGGGCGGTCATTCCGGCTGTAATCCTGATCGGACTGGCCTTACCCGCGGTCGATACGCTGACTGGTCTCGCCGCCGAGACGCAACGCAGCACCGTCATAGCGGACTCTTCGCCCGAACCTTAGACCGTTGTATCGAGCCTTCGTGAATTTGGCCCGTGTCGGCGTGGCGCTGGCGTTCGTGGTCGTCACAATCGGGGCCTGGGTGCGGCTGACCGATGCCGGGCTCGGTTGCCCGGACTGGCCGGGCTGTTATGGACAGCTTATCGTTCCCGACGCCGGCGAACTCAGCGTTGACGCGGCCTTCCCGGATCGCCCACTCGAGCCTGGCAAGGCCTGGCGGGAGATGATCCACCGCTACTTAGCTTCGACCCTCGGCCTGATCTGCCTAGCTCTAGCGACTCTGGCGTGGCGCAATCGCGCAGATCCGCGGCAGCCGCGCCGGCTGCCGTTCGTGCTCGTCGGCGTCGTGATTCTGCAGGGTCTGCTGGGGATGTGGACCGTGACGCTGCTGCTGAAGCCCGTGATCGTTATGGGGCATCTGCTCGGCGGCCTGACAACGCTGAGTCTCCTGTTCTGGCTCGCGCGCGGCCACCTCGAGCGGGTCGCCGTAAGCTCGGGACTGCGGGCCCTGGCGTTGGCAGCGGCTGCCGCGCTCGTGCTCCAGATTTCCCTCGGCGGATGGACGAGCGCCAACTACGCGGCCCTGGCTTGCCCGGATTTCCCAACCTGCCAGACTCGCTGGTGGCCAGCCGTCGCGGATTTTCGTGAGGGCTTTGTCATGTGGCGCGGTCTCGGCATCGATTACGAGGGCGGAGTGTTGGATAATCCCGCCCGAGTGGCTATCCACTTCGCGCACCGTCTCGGCGCGGTGCTGGCAGCCTTAGTTGTCGGCTGCCTGGGGTGGCTGCTCTGGCGCAGGTCGGGCGCCCGGATGGACGGACTTGCGATTCTCGCCGCGTTGGCGACGCAACTGGTGCTCGGCGCGAGCATCGTGGTTTTTGGGGTGCCACTGGCGGTGGCAGTCGCCCATAATGGTGCGGCAGCGATACTTTTACTTACGGTGCTCAATGCTAACCAACGAGCTCACTAATCAAAGCGCGCCGCTGTTGCAGCGGTGGCAAGACTACTACACGCTCACCAAGCCGCGGGTGGTTCAGCTGCTGGTGTTCACGGCGATCGTCGGAATGTTTCTCGCCACCCCCGGCATGGTGCCGTGGGACGTGCTCGTTCTCGGCAGCCTCGGTATCGGTTTGGCTGCGGCTTCCGGCGCGGTCGTCAATCATGTCGTCGATCAACGCGTCGACGCGCAGATGTCGCGCACGCGTGAACGACCTCTGCCCACCGGCAGAATCAGGGATCGCGACGCATTCATTTTCGCACTCGTGCTCGGCGTATTGGGTCTCGGGCTGCTCGCTCTCGCGATCAACCCGCTGACGGCGGTGCTGACGTTCTTCTCGCTGATCGGCTACGCCGTCGTCTACACCATCTTTCTGAAACGTGCCACCCCGCAAAATATCGTAATCGGCGGCGCGGCCGGCGCGGCCCCTCCGGTGCTGGGCTGGGCCGCGGTCACGAACGACGTTAGCGGCTACGCGCTACTGCTCTTTCTTATAATTTTCACCTGGACCCCGCCGCATTTCTGGGCGCTAGCGATCGCGCGCAAGGACGACTACGAGCGAGCCGGCGTGCCGATGTTGCCGGTAACCCACGGGATCGAGCTCACGAAGGCCTTTGTGCTGTGTTATACGATCCTGCTCGTCGTCGTGACACTGCTGCCGTACTTAACCGGCATGAGCGGCTTGCTCTATTTGCTAGGAGCAGTTCTGCTCGGCGGCGGATTCCTCTATTACGCGTTACGCTTGAAGCTCTCGGCGAAGCCAGAGATCGCGATGAAGACCTTCGGCTACTCGATCAGCTACCTCATGGCGCTGTTCAGCTTTCTGCTGTTGGACCACTACATACCGATAATTTGGCCCGAGTAATCCAAGCGCGCCCGCGGCGGGCGCCGCCCGGCCCTTCCGGCTGACGATGGACGTCACATCGATCATAGAGCCGCTCAATGAGGCTCAGCGCGACGCCGTAACCGCCCCGAGTCGGCCGACCCTTGTGTTGGCGGGAGCGGGCAGCGGTAAGACTCGCGTGCTCGTGCACCGAGTCGCGTGGCTCATTCAGGTCGAGGGCCTTTCGCCGCAGCAACTGCTCGCGGTGACCTTCACGAACAAGGCCGCCGCGGAAATGCGGAACCGCATCGAGTCCTTGCTCGGTTTTCCGACCCAGCAATTCTGGATCGGTACCTTCCACGGCCTCGCACATCGATTGCTTCGTGTGCACAGCGGCGAAGCGCACCTTCCCGCAGGCTTTCAGATCATGGACTCCGATGACCAGCTGCGGATTGTCCGGCGACTTCTGAAGTCGCTGGCAATCGATGAAAACGAATGGGCTCCGAAGGAAGTGCAGTGGTTCATCAACGCGCAGAAAGACGAGGGCCGCCGGCCGGCCAACGTCGACGATGAAGGTAACGCGGGAAGGCATCAGCTCATCGAGCTTTATACGCGCTACGAGAAGGTTTGCGCCGAGGCCGGCCTCGTCGACTTCGGCGAGCTCTTGCTAAGGGCAACGGAGCTGCTGGCGGACAATGATGCGATCCGAACTCAGTATCAAACACGGTTTCAGCACATTCTCGTCGACGAGTTCCAGGACACGAACGCCATTCAGTACGCTTGGCTCAAGTTGCTGGCGGGTCGCTCGAGCGTGCCGTTTGTGGTTGGCGATGACGACCAATCGATCTACCGTTGGCGAGGCGCGCGCGTCGAGAATCTGCAGAAGTTTCAGCGTGATTTTCCGGGGGCCACCGTGGTTCGCCTCGAGCAGAATTACCGCTCGAGCGGGACGATTCTAAGCGCAGCCAATGCGGTGATAGCAAATAACAGCGATCGCCTCGGCAAGAATCTCTGGACGGAGGGCGACGAGGGGGAGCTCATCAAGCTCTATGCGGCCTTCAATGAGCGCGATGAAGCCGAGTTCGTCGTCAACCGGATCATCGACAGTGTCGAAGGCGGTATGCGCCGCAGCGAGCTCGCCGTTCTTTATCGCTCGAACGCTCAGTCCCGCGTGTTCGAAGAGGCATTGCTTATTGCCGGAATCCCCTATCGTGTCTATGGCGGCATGCGCTTCTTTGAGCGTGCCGAGATCAAGGACGCCTTAGCCTATCTGCGCCTCATCGCCAACCGTGACGATGACCCCTCCTTCGAACGCGTCGTGAACGTGCCGGCGCGCGGAATCGGTGCGCGAACCGTCGATGCCGTGCGCGAGGAAGCACGCCAGTCCGGTACGAGCCTCTGGCGCGCCGCGGCAACGGTGATCACTGATGAGCGGCTGGCAAAGCGCTCCTCGACCGCTCTGTGGGCGTTTCTGCGTCTTGTCGATGGTCTCGACGAGACGACGAAATCGTTAGCGCTCGATGAGCAGGTTAAACACGTTGTGAATGCCAGCGGGCTCATGGAGCATTATCGCAAGGACAAGCTCGGCGGCGAGTCTCGCCTGGAGAACCTGCAGGAGCTCATCAGCGCCGCGCAGGGGTTCGTGCCCGATGAGAGCTCGGGCTTGCCGCCGCTAATCGAGTTTCTCTCCTATGCGGTGCTCGAGTCGGGAGATACGCAGGCCAAGGACTATGAAGACAGCGTACAACTCATGACGCTGCATTCGGCCAAAGGGCTCGAGTTCCCGGTCGTGTTCGTCTGCGGGCTCGAGGATGGATTGTTTCCGCACCAGCGCTCTGCGACGGATGCCGCCGGCCTCGAGGAGGAGCGACGGCTCTGCTATGTCGGTTTGACGCGGGCGCGCCAACAGGTGTTTCTCACCTATGCCGAGCAGCGTCGTTTGTACGGCACCGACAACTATGGCACACCGTCGCGATTCCTCCGGGAGATTCCGCAAGAATTGCTGGAGGAGGTGCGTCCAGCGCTGTCGGTCTCCAGGCCAGTATATCGTCGCGGGCCGGTCAACGAAGCTTCGCTCTCGGGTGTCAGGCTCGGCCAGCGAGTGCGCCACGGAAAGTTCGGCGAGGGTGTCGTGCTGAACGCCGAAGGCAGCGGCGCGCATGCACGTGTGCAGGTCAATTTTGAGAGAGCCGGCACCAAATGGCTTGTCCTCGCCTATGCAAAGCTTGATCTGATGTAAACTACGCGCCGTTACTTTGCGGCGACGCAGCATGAAGATTCTGATTCTAGGCGCAGGGCAAGTTGGCACGACGGCTGCCTACAGTCTTGCCCGCGAAGAGGCCAACGAAGTCACAATCGTCGATCGCAACCCGGACGTTCTTCGAGAACTCCAGGACCGTCTGGACGTGCGGACCGTCGTCGGTCACGCGGCCTATCCAGAGGTGCTGGAGCGTGCCGGCGCCAACGACGCGGACATGATCATCGCGCTTACCGACAGCGATGAGGTCAACATCATCGCCTGCGAAGTTGCGTACGCGCTGTTTGGCACTCCGACAAAAATTGCACGCATCCGCGCATCGGAGTACACGAGCCGGGAGCGCTTATTTGCGGCAGATTCTCTTGCCGTGAATGTTGCGATCAGTCCGGAGCAGCTCGTGACCGAACATATCGGTGAGCTGATTCAATTCCCGAGCGCCTTGCAGGTGCTCGAGTTTGCCGAGGGCAGAGTTCGGCTCGTTGCGGCACGCGCACACGAGGGTGGCGCACTCGTGGGACACCCGCTGCGGGAGCTTCCCGAGCATATCCCCAACGTCGAGTGCCGGGTCGTTGCTATCTATCGCGGCGGCAGTGGGATTATTCCGGATGGCGACACGATTGTGGAACGGGGCGATGAAGTATTCTTTATCGCTGCCCGCAAGGACATTCGCGCTGTATTGAGCGAGATGCGTAAGCTAGACGATCCCGTTAGACGCGTTGTGATTGCCGGTGGCGGTAACATCGGTGTACGTCTCGCAAGAAATCTCGAGAATACCAACCAGGTCAAGGTGATTGAGCGCGGCTGGGAGCGGGCGCGCGCAGTATCAGAACAGCTCAACAAAGCGATCGTGCTACATGGCGACGCCGCAGACGAGGAGCTGCTGCTTGAGGAGAACATCGACAGCGCAGACGTGTTTGTTGCGGTGACTAATGCCGAGGAGGCAAACATTCTCTCAGCGATGCTCGCCAAGCGTCTAGGCGCCCGTAAAGTTATGGCGCTGATCAACAAACCCGCCTACGCGGAGCTCGTGGCGGCGGGGACGATAGACATCGCGATTTCTCCTCAACAGATTACGCTGGGCACATTGCTCGCGCACGTGCGTCGTGGTGACGTCGTAAAGGTACACTCCCTGCGACGCGGCGCGGCCGAGGCGATAGAGGCCGTTGCGCACGGTGACGCACACGAATCCAAGGTCGTTGGGCGCGCAATCGAAGAGATTAGACTTCCGCGTGGCGCGACGATCAGTGCGATCGTGCGCGGCGACGAGGTACTCATGGCGCATCATGACACTGTGATTCAAGCGGATGACCACGTCATTCTCTTCATGGCCGACAGACGACAGATCGACGAAGTCGAGCGTTTGTTCGAGGTCGGTTCCGGCTGATTCGATGATCCCCGGCCATTACTCGCCGTGACCGTCTCCGCCGTTCAGCGTGTACTCGGCCTGCTGCTGGCAATGTTCAGCGTCACGATGCTGCCGCCGATCGGCGTGTCATGGTATTACGCTGATGGGACCTGGATGGCTTTCGGCCTTTCCTTTTTCGTGATTCTGGGTTTCGGACTGCTGATATGGGCACCGGTCCGCGCCGATACTCGTGAGATGCGTCTGCGGGACGGATTTGTGGTTGTAGCGTCGTTTTGGGTCGTGCTGGGAGTGTTCGGCGCCGTGCCGCTGTTGCTCGTGGAGCGGCCGGCCATGACAGTGATCGACGCTGTGTTCGAGTCCGTTTCTGGCCTTACGACCACCGGCGCCACGGTGCTAAGCGGTCTCGACGGGCTCCCGCCTGGAATTCTCTACTATCGCCAGCAGCTGCAGTGGTTCGGTGGCTTAG
>JAHEEM010000059.1:8875-12389 GCA_024640695.1 Rhodospirillaceae bacterium
CTTAGGCATTATCGTTCTCGCCGTTGCCGTCCTGCCGATGCTCGGTGTAGGCGGAATGCAGCTTTACCGCGCCGAGACGCCGGGACCTGTCAAGGACAACAAACTCACTCCGCGTATCACGGAGACGGCCAAAGCACTCTTAAAGGTATACGTGGGTATCACTGTAGTGTGCGCAGTTGCCTACGCCGTGGCTGGCATGGGATTGTTCGACGCGATCGGCCACGCATTCGCAACTGTCGCGATCGGCGGGTTTTCGACTCACGATCGGAGCCTCGGCTATTTTGACAGCCCGCTTATCGACCTCATTGCCGTATTCTTCATGTTCATCGCGGGCGTAAATTTTGCGCTGCACTTCACGGTATGGCAGCAAAAACGGCTGTCAAGCTACCTGCTCGATCCGGAGTTTAGAGCCTACGTGCGTATTCTTGGCGGCCTAACGCTGATCGTGCTGTTCTACCTCTATGTGACAGGCCATTATTCGAGCCTTGCTGAACTTTTCACGAAAGGACTATTTCAAGTTGTTTCGATAGGCACGACTACGGGCTTTACCACGGACAATTTTTCGATCTGGCCCGGGGCTCTGCCCGTGCTGTTATTGCTGTCGAGCTTCGTCGGAGGATGTGCCGGCTCGACCGCAGGCGGCATGAAGGTCATCCGGTGGTTGCTCATGTATAAACAGGGCATCCGCGAAGTCCAACGGCTCGTTCACCCAAGCGCCGAGATCGCAGTCAAGCTCGGCCCGAAGGCCGTGCCCAGTCGCGTCATCGATGCGGTCTGGGGGTTCTTCGCGATTTACATCGTCATCTATGGTGCTCTGATGCTGTCGTTGATGGCGTTAGGGCTCGATCAGGTCACGGCATTTGCGGCGGTCGCCGCGACGCTCAACAATCTTGGGCCCGGGCTCGGTGATGTCGCATACGGCTTCGGAGACATGGCTCCGGCCGTGAAACTCGCATCGGTATGCGCAATGCTGCTCGGCCGGCTTGAGATCTTTACACTGCTCGTGCTTTTCACGCCAGCATTCTGGCGGCGTTAGGTATGGATGTCGGTGCGAGCCTCGAGAAGCTGCTCGCCGAAGGCCGAGACAGTGCTACGCTGCGGTTTGCGCTGGGCACGGAATACCTGAAGCAGGATCAGTGCGAGCTCGCAATCCGTCACCTCAGCGCTGCGGTCCAGATGGACCCGGTGTACTCTGCAGCTTGGAAGCAGCTCGGCAAGGCTCAGGCGGCGGGGGGCTTGCAGCAGGCCGCCAAGGACAGCTACGCGCGCGGGATAGCTGTCGCGCTCGAGCGCGGCGACGAGCAGGCGGCCCGTGAGATGCAGGTATTTCTTCGCCGTCTTGCTGGTGCCACCGAGGAGAGGCAGGGCTGATGGTGCGAAGTGTCTCCCGATCGGGAGACACAGCCTCGAAAGTACGGGATACTCCATACTGCCCGGCGTGAGTAGAGCCCATCTCGAAATCCCAGGATGCTTAAGCTAAAAGAACAACTCGAGCGATTCGCCGAGCTGACGGGGGCGGTCGTCGCTTGGCTTACAATCACGATGGTGCTCGGCACCTTCATCGTCGTCGTGCTGCGCTATGCGTTCGATCTCGGATGGATCGCGATGCAGGAGAGCATCACCTGGATGCATGCCGCCGTGTTCATGCTGGGTGCCGCCTACACGCTCCAGCAAGACGAGCACGTGCGCGTGGACATTTTTTATCGGACGATGCCGGGCCAGGGCCGCGCACTCGTCGATCTCCTGGGTACGCTGATTTTTCTGCTGCCGGTGTCGATTTTTCTCGCGGCCTCGAGCTGGGACTATGTCGCTACTTCGTGGGCGATTCATGAGGCATCCCGCGAGGCTGGCGGGCTGCCTTATCCGTTTGTGCCGATACTCAAGAGCTTGATTCCCGCGACAGCCAGTCTACTCATCATTCAGGCGGTGGCGAATCTCATCACGGCTGCATTGATACTGACGGGCCGCATTCCGAGCGAGCCAGAGCATACGGTTCCTCAGGGAGAGGTAATCTAGCAGTGGAGTGGGTCGCTCTTCTGATGTTCGCCGTGGCCGTTGTCGTCCTGCTCGCGGGCTTCCCGGTCGCATTTTCGCTCGGCGGTATCGCGTTGATTTTCGCCGCAGTTGGAATGCTCTTGGGCGTTTTCGACGCGGCGTTTCTCGGCACGATGCCGAACCGGGTGTTCGGCATCATGAGCAACGAGACCCTGATGGCGGTGCCGCTGTTCGTGTTTATGGGCGTGACCCTGGAACGGGCTCGGATTGCCGAGAATCTACTCGACAACATGAGCAGTTTGTTCGGCCGGTTGCGGGGCGGCTTAGGAATTTCGGTAACGCTGGTCGGGATGCTGCTGGCCGCAAGCACCGGTATCGTCGGCGCGACCGTTGTGACTATGGGCTTGCTGTCGCTGCCAACCATGTTGCGGCGCGGCTATGATCCAAAGATCGCTACCGGCACGATCTGTGCTTCGGGCACGCTTGGCCAGATTATTCCGCCGTCGATTATACTCGTGCTGCTTGGTGATGTGCTGTCGTCCGCCTACAGCCAGGCGCAGCTCGATCAGGGTATCTTCTCGCCAGATACGGTATCGGTCGGCGATCTGTTCGCTGGCGCCTTGATTCCCGGCCTTGGCCTTGTATTGCTGTACATCCTATACATTATCGGTCTGGCGATAGTGAAGCCGTCGCTGATGCCGGCGGCGCACGAAGCGGCTGACGCCGCTGCACCGGCTACGCTGTTTCAGGTGTTGCAGGCCTTGCTCGCCCCCTTGCTGCTGATACTTGCCGTGCTTGGCTCTATTCTGGCCGGACTTGCGACGCCCACCGAAGCTGCAGGAGTCGGCGCAGTCGGTGCGCTGCTGCTCGCACTAGCAAAGCAACAATTCTCGATTACGCGGCTAGTTGATGTCATGCGCGCTACGGTGCGCGTGTCGAGTATGGTGTTCATGATCCTGATCGGCGCGTCGATCTTTTCGCTCGTGTTTCGTGGCTATGGGGGCGATCATCTCGTTCGCGAGCTGCTCGAGAATCTACCGGGTGGTCACATCGCCGCGATGTTGATTGTGATGTTGTTAATGTTCCTGCTCGGCTTCGTGCTCGACTTCATAGAGATTACGTTCGTGGTCGTGCCGATCGTCGGCCCGATTCTGCTGGCGATGGGCATCGATCCGGTCTGGCTCGGCATCATGATCGCAATCAACCTGCAGACCTCGTTTCTCACGCCGCCGTTCGGATTCGCCCTGTTCTACCTGCGCGGCGTCGCTCCGGCGAGCGTTTCCACCGGCGATATTTATCGCGGTGTCATGCCCTTTGTAGCGATCCAAGTCTTCGCGCTCGTGTTGTTGGCTCTATGGCCTGAACTCGCGACGTGGCTGCCGGACGTCATTTACGGGCGTTGAACCGTCAGCGCGCGGCCCGACGGGGTCTTCGCCGATTGGGAGACACGTATTCTCAGGACGACGGCGGTAGCTCGCAACTGGGTCATTCGATCGCAAACCGGCGCGCGATATCAGGA
>JAHEEM010000059.1:12399-15454 GCA_024640695.1 Rhodospirillaceae bacterium
AAACCACTTCTCCAATCCATGGATCGACCAGGTATTCCGGGTCCTCGACTCTGAACGTCACGTGCAGTTGGGTACGGTCGTCCGTGGGCTCAAATCTCTCGACAAGATGTTTCTGCGCGCCTGAGGGCAGGCCTCTGAAGTTACCGATCGGGTGGTCGCTAAACAGTGTCGTATCGACGACGAGTGCATCCCCGTCCCATCGTCCGATGGAGTGCCCCTGATGCGTGCGCTCGCCGTTCTCAGGATGCCCTCGGCCATCCAGATAGACGATGCGCTCGACGTCGAAGTACTCGCTATTGATCAACATCCTATCGTCTTCGACCGTAATTCTGCTGCGATAGGGCAAAAAGGTGACCATCGGCGCGGTGAACGCAAGGCAGTTCTGCACCGGGCTCTGGCCCTCTTGAAAAACGTTGACGGCAGCAGCGCCCCGCGCAGTCAGTTCGCCCCGCACGAATTCGAAATCATCGTAACCACGGATGGCGTCCCAGACGCCCGCCAGTCCGTTCGCCGGGATTTTGGGCGGATTTCCCAACGCTTTACGCACGAGCACGGCGCCGTCCTCGGTCGTTAGCGTTATCAAGCGGGCCTCATGGCGCTCGGGTCGGCGATTCATGTTCGCGCGGGCGAAGACGCGATCGCCGGGCGCGAGTGTCTCTGGAGTCCAGCCGCTGCGGCTCATTAGTGCCGTCGATTCGCCCTCCACCGCCCACTCGACGACTTGACCAGTTTCGTCCTCGGCCTCGAGAAAAATGTACACGTGGGGATTCTTCCACTCGTAGCGGCTGACGATCCCGCGTAGCGCAATGACTGACTGCATGTCGTAGACGGCCGCGCTATGGTGAGCCAGGACGTTCGCTGGCCCGAGAGTGACCATAGCCAAGGTCAGAAGACGCCAGTGGGGCAGGATATTCCGTACCGTTATCATGATTTTTCTGTCCTCCGCGGTCGGCTGCTGCGCGGCGAATCGGCGTCAGCCGACCGACAGCCCGCCGCGCTCGACCGGCCTTCCCCCATCGACGCAGGTTCCGCCAGGGTCCTCAGACACGTCTCAAAGAATATACCATCGCACCGGTCCGGCTCGCCTGCTGACGCCGCTGGCTGGATGTCAGTTACGCCAGGCCGGGGCCGCTGACTGGCCCCGAAATAGGGCGGTCCAGCTCGGAGGATGCCCTCAACGGGGGCAATAGCAGCCCATAGTGCCTGTGTCTCCTGGCGTTTCGGGCTGGCATAAGAATTGCTTCTAACTGAGTGGGCAGAGTCGGTTGCAGCATCCCCTCCTCGTCCCCTCGCGAAGAATTTTGCTCTGCGACCGGTTCTGCCCACCAAAAACGGTAGAAAGAGCGCGATGTGGAAAAATCTAGCAAAACGGTGAGCACGAACGCCGCCCTGCATGGGCTGATCGCCATAGTGATTAGCGTCGGCCTGCTCGCCGGTGCCGCAATCGCGAGCGCCATATTGACCCTCTAAGCAGCCCAAGAACCAATTTCGAGAAGGTCATTTCTCGAGCGATTGCTACACTGCTGCTAAAGGCATCTCGCGTTAAGGCCCCATCCGTCAAAGAATTTCGAGTGCGAGCCAGCTCCGGCAGTATCGACAGCCCTAGTCGAAACGGCGTGGCACCTCGCAGGCAACCTCGCCGAGCCGGCTCAGCAGCCAGGCCCAGCCGCTCTTACGGCCGGCCGCCGTATGCTCCAGGTCGAGAAAGGCAGCCTGCTCGGTGAAAAGTAGTTGTGTGCCGCTTTCGTGGGGCTGCATTTCCAAGGTCGCCAACGAGACGGATACGGGTGCATCGTCGAACGCTATGGTGTAGGAAAACGCGACGCGCCGGCTGGGAGAGATGATGTGATACACGGCACGGTTCTCGAAGCGGCGTCCGCCGCGCTGCAGCCCGACAAGCGTTTCCGCACCTCCGACGCGAAAATCTAGCGTGTGACTGACCTCCCGGAAAAGCTCGCGCTCAGCGAACCAGCGACGCTTGAGATTAGGGTTTGCCCACGCCTCGAATACCTGATGCGGCTGGGCTGTAAAGGTTCGGGCGAGAGTAAAGGTCCCGTGAGTGACGTTGCTTACCATTAGGTGTCGATCTGGCGTGTGCTTTCGGCGAGCCGTGCTTGGCAGGACCGGGATCCCCTGGCAATCCTCAAGGCATTGCGGCCGTCCTCTAGAGCGGCCGCGTTCCGAATTTCGAGGCCTTCGATGCTGTCGCTAGAGTAATTCTAAAGCTATCGCAGATGAAAGCCTCCGGTCGTGCCGGCCTCGTCTAACCCAGGTGCGAACGGTTCCCAAAACGGTAGAATCAGACCGATACGGTCCCGCTGCAGCGTGGCTACCGACTCTGGAAGAGGAGCGATAATGAACAGCTGTGTACACAAGTCTTATCCAAAGTGCGCGAGCACCCTGCTCGCAGGCCTTTTCATGCTCTGGAGTGCCTCGGCATCGACGGAGTTTGCCCGTTACGATATTCCGCTGATCGCCTATGAATCTGTGCCGAATTTTCTGAAGTACTCGCCCGAGATGAATCTCGGTGAGGTGCTGGCAGTGGCGGTCAATTCGCACGGCCGAATCATGGTGCTCAACCATCCGGGCTCGGCGAGCAATGGCGGGCCCCTTTACGGCAACGCGACGTCGCAACTGCTCGAGTTCGATGAGAACGGCAATTACCTGCGCGAGATCGGCCAGAATGTCTACGGTCTCGGGTACTCGCATTCCATCCGTTACGATCGCTACGACAACCTCTGGCTCGTCGACAAGGGAGCGAACACCGCGATCAAGTTCGACCCGGCCGGCTACGTCACGATGAACCTCGGCCGCCGGCCCGAGGGCTTCGACGAGCATACCCACCGCAGCGGACCGGATGCGATGCCAGTCGACGGTTATTTTGGCGGACCTTCGGACGTGACCTGGGATCAGGACGACAACATCTACATCAGCGACGGTTACCTCAACTCGCGTGTAGCGAAGTACGACAAGCACGGCAACTGGATCACGAGCTGGGGCAGCTACGGCACCGAGCCGGGGCAGTTCAACCTGCTGCACAGCATCGCGGCTGACC
>JAHEEM010000060.1:0-5929 GCA_024640695.1 Rhodospirillaceae bacterium
CTCGGTTCGGACGTGCCGCCTGCCGACATTGCCAGCGCCGTGCAGTTTTTCAACGCAGATCTCGTGGTGCTTTCGACGACCTTGGCAACGCAGATCAAGAGCCTGCAGGCAAGCATCACCGCCATCCGGTCGGCGAGTGGGGATTCCGTCAAGATTCTTGTTGGCGGCCCGGCACTCGCCGAGGCCCCGGGACTCTGGCAGCGTCTCGGGGCGGACGGCTATGCCGGTGCGAGCGATGCCGTGTCGGCCGGCAACGATCTCGTTGGAGTCGAGTAGCCAGGCTGAGAGGCGCAGGGTCAGCGCGGATCGACGTCTTCGGGGTTCTTGTCCGCGTTGCTCGCTAGGAAGCGCAGCGCTTGGCGCTCAAGTCTGTCTCTGAGTGCGCCCGGGAGCCGGGCGCCGACCGCGAGCCTGCTGACGTGAATCGCGGCCGCGGCGCGATCGAAGGCCTCGGGGTCGCCGAGCGAGGAGTCCTGCAGCAGTGCTTCGAGCTCGACCTTGTCAAATCCGACCAAGCCTTCCGTGGCTCGCCTGATCAATAGCTCGTCCAATCTAGTTGTCCTCTCTATCATCAGCCGTCCGCCTTCGTGGGGGCAGTGGATGCGCCTCGCTCGATGAGCTCCCGCACCTGCACGAGCCCGCGGCGAATCTGGGTCTTCACCGTGCCCAAGGGCTTGCCGGTGGCCTCCGCTATTTCCGAGTGCGTCATTCCTTGCACTACACCCATGAGCAGCACCTCCTGCTGTCCCGGATCGAGCTGGGCGACGGCACGGGCCGCGATCTCTGCGTCGACGGCCAGCATGCCCGCGTCGGGCGCCGGATCGGCGATTCCCAGTGTCAGCGCCTCGTCGAGTGGCTCGGTTGTCGGTCGCCGCTGCTTCGCTCGCAGGCGGTCGATCATGCGGCGCCGCGCGATTGTGGAAATGAACACAGCCTCGGAGCCGACGGCAGGGTCGTAACGGCTCGCCGATTTCCACAACTCGAGGAATATCTCCTGCGTTGCGTCCTCAGCGTCGGCGGCATTGTCCGACCAGTTTCTGGCTATCGACCAGACTAGCCCGCCATACTGATCCAGGCATTCGGTTACCGCGCGTTGGTCGCCCGCAGCGATACGCTCAATGATTAGTTCGTTTGAGAAGGTCAATTGGTTTTGTACGAGCCGATTATTGTCTTAAGTCAACGGTTCTAATGACCGAGATTATACTGGTTGGTTCATGGACGCCTCGAATCTGTTCATTCCAGCGGAGCGAATAATAATGTGTGATAGACATTAGGGCCCTACGTTTGTGAGCCAGCCACCGGCCATTGTCTGGTTTCGCAACGACTTGCGTGTCGCCGACCACCGGGCGCTCCGGGCCGCGACAGGGTCTGGTAAGCCTGTCGTGGCCTGCTACATCCTCGACGAGTCGATGTTCGGCGAGCTCGGCCTCGGCGCCGCGAGCTGCTGGTGGCTACACCATAGCCTGCGCGTGCTTGCCGAGAACCTCATCGATCTAGGCGCACGGCTCGTGCTGCGCCGAGGCCCAGTGCTCGAGGTGCTGCCCGGGCTCGTTGAGCAGACCGGTGCGACGGAGGTGCACGCAGGCGCGAGTCCAGAGCCTGTTGGCGCGCAGCTCCAAGCAGACTTGGGCGCGATGCTTGCAAACCGTGATGTGGCGCTCAACTGCCACGCGGGCGCGCTGTTGTTTGATCCCGGCGTGCTCCGGACGCAGGGCGGCAAACCATTTCAGGTCTTCACGCCGTTCTGGAAAGCGTGCCTGAAGCTGCCGGAGCCCGGCGCACCGCTGGCTGCGCCGAAGCGGATCCGCGGCTTTTCCGGCGTGATCGATTCGGATCACCTCGACGACTGGGCACTGCTGCCCAGGCGGCCGAACTGGGCCGCGGGCTTCGAGGCGTTGTGGGAGCCCGGCGAAGCCGGCGCCCACCAGCGTCTCGAGGCATTCATCGCCGAGGGCATGGCGCAATATTCCTCGCACCGCGACCGGCCCGATCTCGTGGGCACGTCCTGTCTGTCCGCAGCGCTTCATTTCGGTGAGTTGAGCCCGCGGCAGGTCTGGCATGTGGCGCGCAGCGCGATGGCCGTTCGCGCAGTGGCGCGGGCTGGCGGTGCGGGTTTTCTGCGCCAGCTAGGCTGGCGGGAGTTCTCCCATTATCTTCTGCTCCACTGGCCGACCTTGCCGCGAGCACCGTTTCGCGCCGAGTTTGCCGCCTTCCCGTGGCAGGAGAATTGCACGCTGCTCGAACGCTGGCAGCACGGCTCGACCGGATACCCCATCGTCGATGCGGGAATGCGTCAGCTTTGGCGTACGGGCTGGATGCACAACCGGGTGCGCATGGTCGTGGCATCCTTTCTCGTCAAGCACCTGCTCGTGCCTTGGCAGTCGGGCGCCGCGTGGTTCTGGGACACGCTCGTTGATGCGGATCTTGCGAATAATTCGGCTAGCTGGCAGTGGGTGGCCGGTTGCGGCGCGGACGCAGCGCCTTACTTTCGAATTTTCAATCCGATGCTGCAGGGCAGGAAGTTCGACCCCGACGGAGACTACGTCCGCCGCTGGGTCCCGGAGCTGGCTGCCATGCCCTTGCGTCATATACACGAGCCCTGGACTGCGCCCGACGCCGTTCTCGAGAAGGCCGGCGTCGTCCTAGGCCGCGACTATCCGGCGCCGATCATCGGACATAAAGAAGCTCGTGAGCGCGCGCTCGCAGCTTACGCGAAGATCAAGAAGTAAAAAAAATGGGGCGGCTATAGCCGCCCCGAACAATTGCCGTAGTGGGGGGGAGTTACTTCGGCAAGATGACAGTGTCGATGACGTGAATGACGCCGTTGGTTGCCATGATGTCGACGGCGACGACATTGGCGTTATCCACCATGACGTTCGCGTCGGCGACGGAAATATCGACCATCTGCCCATTGACGGTCGCAGCCTCGCTGAGCGTCACGACCTGATCAGAGGTGACCGAGCCCGACACAACGTGATAGGTCAGGATAGAGACGAGCTGATCGCGGTTCTCCGGAAGTAAAAGGCTATCGACGGTGCCAGCGGGCAGCTTCGCGAAGGCCTCGTCGGTCGGTGCGAAGACCGTGAAGGGCCCGTCACCCTGGAGGGTATCGATCAGTCCGGCAGCGTCGAGCGCCGCGGCGAGCGTCTTGAAAGAACCGGCGCTAACGGCGGTATCGACGATGTCCATTTCGGCGCTATTCGCGCTGCCGAAGACGAGTGCAGAGGCAAATGCTGCGACGAACGAACTCTTAATAGTAGACATTCCTGTAAACCCTGAGTGATTTCAACAAACAATTGCGTGACATGGGTTAATTCGCTCGCGGCACGCAGTTGGATTCAGCTGATCAGAAATTTTTTCGAAGTGTGAATCCGAATTCCGTCATCGGACGAAATCAAGGCAGTAGCGTGAAACAAACTTCTAGATTTTGGAGAGATTCGGATGATTAACTCACTGTTCAGAGCCGCCATAATCGGTGGTTTAACCTTAGGTCTCGTGGCCTGCGACGATGCCACGGAGGTTGTCTCCCAACCGACCTCGTTCGACCTGCGTGTGATCCACGCTTCACCGGACGCGCCGAACGTCGATGTGCTAGTCGACGGCGCGCCTCTAGATATAGCCGGCGGCCTTGCGTTCAAGGAGGCCACTCTGTTTGAGGAACAGCAGCCGGCACGGACTGCGAGCCTGGAGGTCGTGGCTCAAGTTCCCGGTGGCTCTGCGACGGTGATAGGACCCGTTGACAAAAAATTTCTGGATAACAAGGCATATACGGTGATCGCTGTGGGGCGCGCCGGTGACGCTTCTCTAGCCCCGCTAATTGTCTCGAATCCACGCTCGAGCGTCGCGGCGACTACCGTGCGAGCTCAAGTCGTGCATGGCGCTCCCGCTGCACCTTCGGTTGACGTATATGTGACCGCTCCTACGGATGACATTACCAACATGGATCCTCTCGGTAGGTTTGCGTTTGGTGAGACGCTCGGCCCGGTGGAGGTTCCCGAGGGTGATTACCGCGTTCGCGTTGTTGTTACTGGGGACGCGACCAAGACGCCCGCATTCGACTCTGGAACCGTGGCGTTGCCCGGCGGCAGCGATCTCATGATCGTAGCGGTCGAGAATACTAACGCTGGTGCCGGAGAGCCGGGCCAGAGCCCGGTTTCCTTGCTGGTTGCCGACAATGGTCTCGGCTTTTTCGAGATTCTCGACGTGAGTGCGCCCGCCCAGTTCCGCGTTGCGCACTTGTCGCCTGACACCGATCCGGTCAACGTCTTGATTGACGACGACATGATGGCGCCGAATCTCATCGAGCTGAATAACGTGGCCTATCCGGTTATCAGTGACTTCTTGGATGCGCCTGCCGGGACCTACAACGTCAAGATCGAGCTCGCGGCCAACCCAGGTGCTTACGCAATAGACGAGGACGTCAGCCTCGTGGCCGGTAAGCGATATTCCGTGTATGCCGCGGACTACACGGCCGGCCTGATCGCCGATGGACTCTTTATTCTCGAGGACGATTTCCGGTCCGTGGCCACCGAAGCGAAGGTGCGTCTTATTCACCTCGCTCCCGGTGCTGGTCTCGTGGACATCTATGTGACCGCGCCCGGTGCGGGCATCGCCGACGTCGATGCGACGTTCCCCGGGGTCGATTTCAAAGTTGAGACTGGCTACGTCGGTCTCGCCGGCGGTTCGTACGACGTGACGGTCACGCTGCCCGGCACGAAGACTGTAGCGATCGGACCCGCTCAGATCGACGTCGTCGCCGGTGGCGTCTACACGGCCATCGCTCGCGATGCGGCTGGTGGCGGCGCGCCTTTTGGTGCAATCGTGCTCGACGAGCTTAACTAAGCTACGGATCCCCTCAAGACGCACACCACTGGGTGTGTGCACTGGCCCTGGGAGCATGCGCTTCCAGGGCCTTTTTTGTCGACGTAGCAGGCGGCCAAGCCGCGTATTCGCGGTTGACTGCATACGGCCTACTTCTCTAGGCTGCCGCCACCCAACGAGGATTGCCCAATGCCAGAACGTAGCCTGACACGGACTCTCAGACGCTCGGGTCTCACGATTGCAGCGGCTGCCGTCATCGGCTGCACGGGCCTGCGCGAATCCGCCCCGCTGGTGATCGCCAGTCAAGGCAATCGCCCGTTCGGCGGCGTCATCCTCGGCGACGTCAGCTCGCATGCGTTTGCCTGCGATCACGGCTACGTCGACTGGCAGATCCCACCGAATGCGCGCGAGTTTCCCATGCTGTTCGTGCATGCAAGCAGCAAGAAGACCTGGGAGAGCACGTTTGACGGCAATCGTGAGGGGTTCATCCCGATCTTCCTGCGCCGCGGCTACGCGATTTACACGACCGATCTGCCGCGCACCGGTCAAGCCGGCCAGGGGTGCGCACCGAGCAGCTATGACCCGGGCGAGCAGTGGTCGATACAGACATCCGTGACGAACTGGCGCTACGGGCGCTGGCTGCCCGGACAGGCGCAGCCAACCTTTAACCCCGGCGTGCAATTTCCCACGGATGACCTGGAAGCGCTCGACGAGTTCTATCGCATTCAGACCCCCGAGTTCGATGCGCCGGAGAATGAGGAGGTCGAGACGGATGCCCTCGCGGTGCTGCTCGAGGAGGTCGGCCCGGCCGTCATGGTCACGCATTCCTCGACGGGTATCCGCGGCTGGATCACCGCGATCAAGAGCGACAAGATCGCCGCGATCGTGTCCTATGAGCCCGGCGATTTTGTCTATCCCGAGGGCGAGCTCCCCGCGCCCTTGCCAACCTCGAGCGGCGGATTGCAGGTCCCCGGCCGCGAGGTGCCGATCGAAGACTTCCTTGCGCTCACGCGTATGCCGATCCAGATACTCTGGGGCGACTACATCCCGCGCGAGCTCGACACCGCCAACGTTGGCCCGCTCGGGAGCCTCGATTCGCGGCGCCGCA
>JAHEEM010000060.1:5939-15259 GCA_024640695.1 Rhodospirillaceae bacterium
GGAAATACTCATTTCCCGATGCTCGATACGAACAACGTCGAGATTGCCGATCTGCTGGCAGCCTTTCTGGCCGACAAGGGCCTCGATCGGCATTAGCAGCGCCGGTCGCCAAGGCCGCCAAGGCGCAACCCCGACTCGATGCCGCGCTCGCGCCACGCGCCGGCGCCTGTGTACAATTGTCGCGTCCGCCGATTGTTGCCTGATCTTCCGTCCGTTCGGGTCGTTTTGGCTCGCTGGCAGCACAGCGCTGCACCGTCGGGCGGCGCGCCGCGGCCGAAACCGGAACGCTCTATGCTCAAGATTGCCATTCTCATTCTGTCGCTCAGCTGCCTGATCATGACGACCCTCACGCTCACTGCAGCGCCGCCACCGACCGATCAGCGACCGTTTCGCTACGAGTTGCACGGCCAGTCGATTGACGACCCCTACCACTGGCTGGAAGGCAGCGATGCCAGGGAGACCGGCGATAACCCGGCGCTGGACGCTGAGGTCAGCGCGTGGACGGACGCGCAAAACGGCTACACCCGCGAGGTGCTCGACGGAATCGAGGGTCGTGCCGCGATCGAGGCGGAGCTGGCCGAGCTCCTGTCGCTCGACGCTTACGGCACGCCGCAGATGGCCGGCGAGCTGCTCTTTTATACGCTGCGTCGCGGCGATCAGGCGCAGCCCGTGCTCTACGTCGAGCCGATCGATGGCGGCACGGCGCGCGTGCTGCTGGATGTCAACACGCTCGACAGTTCCGGTTTGCTCGCACTCGCGTGGTTCCGGCCCAGCCCAGACGGGCGCCATGTCGCCTTCGGTACCTATAGCGCTGGCGACGAGCAGACCACGGCCTATGTGCTCCAGACCGCGACCGGCGAATGGCTGGCCGACGAGATCGACGGGCGCGTCGCGGCCGTCGACTGGCTCGATGATAATCGGCACTTCTTCGTGCGACGTCTGTCGGAGGCTGGCAACCCGTACTCCGGGCAGATCACCCTGCACCAGCTTGGCCGGCATGCGAGCCAGGATCCGGTGCTGTTCGAGCAGTACACCGAAGGCGAGCTCGCCACGACCTGGGGGCCTTATCCGATTGTCTCGCGGGATGGCCGCTGGCTCGTCGTGGCCTATTACACCGGCACGGATTCCAACGACGTCTGGTATTACGATCTCGATGCCTGGCGCGCGACCGGCAAGCTCGAGCGCGTGGACCTGATCGTCGGCGAGGACGCGTTGACCGAGGGCTTCGTCGAGGATGATACGTTCTTTGCACTCACGACCTTCGGCGCGTCGAACAAACGCGTGCTGGCCTTCGATCTCGCCGCCGCACAGCCGCAGCGCTACACCGAGCTCATCGCTGCACGCGATGATGCCGTCATGATGGGTATCCAGCCGGCGCCGGATCGCATCGCCGTCAACTTTCTCGCCGATGCGTTCACGCGCATCGAGTTTTTCGACCGGACCGGCGAGCCCTTGGCGCCGCTGGCCCTGCCTGGCATCGGCACGGCGTCGATCGCCGCGCATCCAGAACGCACGATCGCCTGGCTGCGGTTCGAGAGCTTCAGTGAGCCCGAGGCGATCTATCGGGTAAATTTGGTTGACGGATCGGCGAAGTTGTGGCGCAAGCCGGAACTGCCGATCTCGACCGAGGAGCTCACCGTCAGGCAAGTGTTCTTCAACTCCGCCGACGGCACGCGTGTGCCGATGTTTCTGCTCCATAGGCACGACATCGAGCTCGACGGCGACAATCCTACGGTGCTATATGGTTACGGTGGCTTTGATATCGCGCTGACGCCTGCGTTCACGGAGATGTGGTTGCCTTGGGTCAGCCGCGGCGGCGTGTATGCCATCGCCAATCTGCGCGGCGGTGGCGAGTATGGTGCCGACTGGCATCGCGCGGGGATGCTCGAGAACAAACAGAACGTCTTCGACGATTTCTATGCCGCGGCGGAGTGGCTCATCGACAATCGCTATACTCGCAGCGAGCGTTTAGGCGTCCGCGGCGGATCGAACGGCGGCTTGCTCACGGGGGTGGCCGTGACGCAGCGACCGGCGCTTGCGGCGGCGGCAATCGTTGCCGTGCCGCTGCTCGACATGCTGCGGTACCAGGACTATCTGATGGCGCGTTATTGGGTACCGGAGTACGGTAGCGCCGAGGATCCGGCGCAATTCGACTTCATCCGCGCCTATTCTCCTTATCAGCACGTCCGGCCGGGCACGGCTTATCCAGCCGTGCTGCTCACGGCGGGCGAGAACGACACGCGGGTGCATCCGCTCCACGCGCGCAAGATGGCGGCGGCCTTGCAGGCGGCGACCAGCAGCGATCCGACGACCGACCCCATCCTGCTCTGGGTCGACCGCAGCGCCGGCCACGGCCAAGGCAAACCGCTGAGCCTGAGGGTCCGCGACGCGGCCGATCAGGTCGCGTTTATGGCCTGGCAGCTCGGCCTGGCGCTCGGGTCCGGTGACTTAAGACAAGTCGAAATCCCGGTCCCCTAGGGGAGTCCGTTATAATGGCGCTCCAGCAGGGCAAGCGGCGAAAGTGGCGGAATTGGTAGACGCGCTGGATTTAGGTTCCAGTGGGGCAACCCGTGGGAGTTCGAGTCTCCCCTTTCGCACCAGGCCGCTGCGCGGTTTCAGGTGGGTATTTTCCTCGAGTTGGGGTTCGGAGAGAGAGCAACGGTGAACGCAGCAACTTCAAGCGCAGTGGATGTTTCGGTCGAGGCCAAGGCCGGTCTGGAGCGGTCGGTCGTCGTGCGCGTGCCGAACGACGAGATCGAGCAACAGGTGAGCCGGCGGCTGGCGAGTGTCGGCAAGACCGCGCGCCTGAAAGGCTTTCGGCCGGGCAAGGTGCCGGCCAAAGTGCTTCGTCAGCATTACGGTGGTCAGGTGCGCCAGGAGGTCGTCTCCGACGTCATACGCTCGAGTCTTGCGCGGGCGCTGGACCAGGAGAAGCTCAACGCCGCCGGTGGGCCGTCAATCGAGGTTCTCCGTGAGGGCAGCGACAGTCACTTCGCCTACCGCGCAACGTTCGAAGTCTATCCCGAGATCGAGCTGCAGCCGCTGAGCAAACTGAGCTTCGAGACGCCCGAGGTCGAGGTCGGTGAGGCGGACATCGATGAGGTGATCGAGAAGCTCAGAGATCAGCGCGCAGATCTTCAGACCGTCGAGCGCGCATCCCAGAATGATGACCAAATCGTAATCGACTTTGTCGGCTCGATCGACGGCGAGCCGTTCGATGGCGGCGCAGGCGAGGACATCGCGATTATCATCGGCGCCGGACAGGTGATAGAGGATTTCGATGCGGCGCTGATTGGGCTTTCGGCTGGGCAGACTAAGTCAGCTGACGTGGCCTTTCCGGCTGACTATCCGGCCGCAGGGCTCGCCGGCAAGAAAGCGGTGTTCGAGATCACCGTCAAGCGCGTCGAGCAGAAGGTTTTGCCGCCTTTAGACGACGCATTCGCCGAGAAATTCGGTGTCGCTGACGGTGGCGTGGAGGCCCTGCGCAAGGAGGTGCGGGCCAACATGGAGCGTGAGCTCCAGGCGCGCAAGCAAACGGAGATCAAGCGGCACGCGCTCGAGAGCCTGCTTACCGCCAACACAGTCGATGTGCCCAAGGCGCTTGTCGAAGACGAGATGTCGGCGATCCAGCACAGCACCATGCAGCAGATGGGCATCAAGGACCATAGCAAGGCTCCGCCGCGGGAGAATTTTCGCGAGGCGGCCCGGCGGCGTATTGCGCTTGCGCTGATCGTGCAGGAGCTTATCGGCACGCGCGAGCTTAAGATCGATCAGTCGCGCGTCAATAAGCGTGTCGAAGAGCTCGCCGCCGGCTATGAAGATCCTCGGCAGGCGGTGCAGCAATACCGCGCCAGCCGCGAGCTCATGGCGAAGATCGAGTCGGGCGTGCTCGAGGACCAAGTCGTGGATTTGATCGTTTCAGAAGCCAAGACCAAGCCTAAGCGCGTGACATTTGAAGAGTTCATGCGTTGAGCACGGACCCCCGTGGCCTGTTGTATTGTGCCTGCCGAGATATCGGTCGGTTATTAAAAGGAGTTACCGAGTGAGCGTCACAGGATTGAATCTGGTGCCGATGGTCGTCGAGCAGACGGCTCGCGGCGAGCGCGCCTACGACATCTATTCGCGGCTGTTGAAGGATCGCGTCGTGTTCATCGTTGGAGGTATCGAGGACAATGTTGCCAACCTTGTCGTCGCGCAACTGTTGTTCCTGGAGTCGGAGAACCCCGACAAGGACATCCATCTATACATCAACTCGCCCGGCGGCGTGGTGACTTCGGGTTTGGCGATCTATGACACGATGCAGTTCATCAAGCCAGACGTCAGCACGATTTGCGTCGGCCAGGCCGCAAGCATGGGGTCTTTGCTGCTCGCCGGCGGGGCCAAGGGCAAGCGGCATTGTCTGCCTCATTCGAGAATCATGATCCATCAGCCCAGCGGCGGCTTCCAGGGCCAGGCGTCGGATATCGACATCCATGCGAAGGAAGTCCTCAAGCTGCGGGAGCGATTGAACGCCATTCTGGCAAAACACACCGGCCAGACTGTGGAGCGGGTCGAGCGGGACAGCGACCGCGACAACTTTATGGACGGATCTACTGCGGTCGAATATGGTCTAATCGACACGGTACTCGAGAAACGGCTGGAACCTGCGGCTAAGTCGTGACAGGTCAATGAGTTACGGTGGCGGCCTTATTCTGTGACGGTATTTGGGGAACTGGTATACGAACCTTGGCATGGCCTCGAGACTAGTGCTATAAGGCTCGTGGCACTCGATCAACGAAGGGCGAAGGGCGCGTTATGAGTGAGGACTCCCGCGGGAAATCTGACGACGGTAAGCTGCTGTACTGCTCGTTCTGTGGCAAGAGTCAGCATGAGGTTCGCAAGCTGATAGCGGGTCCGTCCGTGTTCATCTGCGACGAATGCGTTGAGCTGTGTAACGACATCATCCGCGAGGAGCTCGACGACCGCAGCGAGCGCAGCCGCGACAAGCTGCCTAAGCCCCAAGAGATCAAGGCGGTGCTTGATTCCTATGTAATCGGCCAGCAGAGCGCAAAAAAGGTGCTCTCGGTCGCCGTCTATAACCACTACAAGCGGCTGGAGACGCGCACCGGCGATAGAGGCAAGGACGATATCGAGTTGGCCAAGAGCAACATCCTGCTCATCGGCCCGACCGGCTGCGGCAAGACTTTGCTCGCGGAGACACTCGCGAGGCTCTTGAATGTGCCGTTCACAATCGCCGATGCCACGACGCTCACGGAAGCGGGCTATGTCGGCGAGGATGTCGAGAACATTATTCAGAAGCTCTTGCAGAAGTGCGACTACGATGTCGAAAAGGCCCAGACCGGCATCGTCTACATCGATGAGATCGATAAGATCTCGCGCAAGTCGGATAATCCCTCGATAACGCGTGACGTCTCCGGTGAGGGTGTGCAGCAGGCGCTGCTCAAGCTCATTGAGGGCACTATTGCCTCCGTGCCACCGCAGGGCGGCCGCAAGCATCCCCAGCAGGAGTTTCTGCAGGTCGACACCTCGAACATCTTGTTTATTTGTGGGGGCGCCTTCTCGGGGCTTGACAAGATTATTCTCAACCGTTCGCAGAAGAGCGGGATCGGTTTCGTCGCCGACCTCAAGCGTCAAGATGCTTCGCAGAACCTAGGCGAGCTGCTGAAAGAAGTCGAGCCGGAAGATCTCATTAGATATGGGTTGATTCCCGAGTTCGTCGGCCGGCTGCCGGTCGTAGCGACGCTCGAGGAGCTCGACGAGGAGGCGCTAATTCGGATTCTGGTCGAGCCGAAGAATGCGCTGACTAAGCAATACCAGAAGCTTTTCGAGATGGAATCGGTGGAGCTTGAGCTTCGCGAGGACGCTCTGCGAGCAGTTGCCCAGCGCGCCATGAAGCGTAAGACCGGGGCGCGAGGCTTGAGGACGATACTCGAGAATGTGCTGCTCGACACGATGTACGACCTGCCGTCGATGAAAAACGCGACGAAAGTCGTCGTCGACGACGCTGTGGTCAACGGAGAGACTAAACCTTACGTGATCTATGAATCCGAGGAAGCAGCGGCCGTGGGAGACGAGCGTCGCTGACGAGATGGGCGCCTGGCGCCGTCCAGGGGCCCGTTGAGAAGGGTTCGGGTGCATGCGAGACGAGCATTCGGCGAAGGGGCATAGCTATTCGCCTGGCAGTCTAAATACCGGGCTCGCACCGCATGAGCTTTGCGCAATGTGCTCTCGAGCCTTGAGATTACGCGCCCAGCCCCAAAGTCAAAGGACTAGGCAACCCGCCAGAGCACCTACACTACAGGAGTTTGCGTGGAAGAATCAGTGAAATCGGGTGAGACGGGCCCGCGACGATTGCCCATCCTGCCGCTGCGCGACGTGGTCGTGTATCCGCATATGGTCATCCCCCTGTTCGTCGGGCGGGAGAAGTCAGTGGTGGCGCTTGATCAGGCGATGGCGGCCGGCAAGGAAATTCTCCTGGTAGCCCAGACCAGGGCGGACGTCGACGAGCCCAGTATCGAAGATGTCTATGAGATCGGCACGATCGCCACGATCCTGCAGCTCCTCAAGCTGCCCGACGGTACCGTCAAGGTCCTCGTCGAGGGCAGTCAGCGTGCCCGCATCAAGGACCTGGAGATCGGCGATTGCTTTTCTGCCAATGCCGAGCCCTTGCCCGAAGAAGAAAGCAGCGACGAGCGCGAGATGGACGTGCTCTGCCGCTCGGTAGTCTCGCGCTTTGAGCAATACGTCAAGCTCAACAAGAAGATACCCCCGGAGATCCTCACGTCGCTGTCTGGTATCGAGCAGCCTAGCCGGCTGGCCGATACTGTGGCGGCGCACATGGCGCTCAAGCTCGTGGACAAACAGAAGGTTCTCGAGCTCGACGGCGTCAAGGCACGCCTGGAGCACGTGCTCGGGCTCATCGACGGTGAGATTGACGTGCTGCGCATCGAGAAGCGAATTCGCGGTCGCGTCAAGCAGCAGATGGAGAAAAGTCAGCGCGAGTACTACCTGAACGAGCAGATGAAGGCAATTCAGAAAGAGCTCGGCGAGATGGAGGACGCGCCGAATGAGCTCGTCGATCTCGAGCAGAAGATCGGCTCGGCCGGTATGCCCAAGGAGGCCAAGGAGAAGGCGACCTCGGAGCTCAACAAGCTCAAGCTCATGTCACCGATGTCGGCGGAGGCCACGGTCGTTCGTAACTATATCGACTGGCTCGTGAAGGCGCCTTGGAAGAAGCGTACCAAGGTGATACAGAATCTCAAGGAAGCCGAGCAGGTGCTCGAAGAGGACCACTACGGCCTCGAAAAGGTCAAAGAGCGAATACTGGAGTATTTGGCCGTGCAGCAGCGCGTCAAGGAGCTCAAAGGCCCGATACTCTGTCTCGTGGGTCCCCCGGGCGTTGGTAAAACGTCGTTGGGTCAAAGCATCGCGCGTGCGACGAACCGCAAGTTCGTGCGCATGTCCTTGGGCGGTGTGCGCGACGAGGCCGAGATTCGTGGGCATCGTCGAACCTATATCGGCTCGATGCCGGGCAAGATTGTGCAGAACATGAGCAAGGTCAAAGTCCGCAATCCGCTGTTCCTGCTCGATGAAGTCGACAAGATGTCGATGGATTTTCGCGGCGATCCCTCGTCCGCGTTGCTCGAGGTGCTGGATCCCGAGCAGAATTCCACTTTTGCCGATCATTATCTCGAGGTCGATTTCGATCTGTCGGAGGTGATGTTCGTTTGCACTGCGAATAGTTTGAACATTCCGCCTCCGTTGCTCGATCGGATGGAAGTCATTCGGTTGCCCGGGTATACCGAGGACGAGAAGCTCAACATCGCCAGACGGTATTTGATTCCGAAGCAGATGCGTCAGAACGGCGTCAAAGAAGACGAGCTGGCGATCTCCGATTCGGCGATACTCGATACGATTCGCTACTACACGCGTGAAGCAGGCGTGCGCAACCTCGAGCGCGAGTTTGCGACGATTTGCCGCAAGGTGGTGAAGCAGCTGTTGCTGCGGCCGCGTAAGAGCACGATCCACGTCAATCATCGCAATGTCGGAAAGTATCTCGGTGTGCAGCGTTTCCGTTACGGCCGTGCCGAGGACAACGATCAGATCGGTCAAGTGACCGGACTTGCCTGGACCGAGGTCGGCGGCGAGCTGCTCACGATCGAAGCAGCAACGGTACCCGGCAAGGGTAAGCTCATCCACACGGGCCAGCTCGGCGATGTGATGCAGGAGTCCATCCAGGCAGCGATGACGGTTGTTCGCAGCCGTGCGGGCTTGCTCGGAATCGACGAGGACTTTCATCAGAAGGCCGACGTGCATATCCACGTCCCGGAAGGTGCCACCCCCAAAGATGGCCCGTCCGCCGGCATTGGGATGTGCGCAGCTTTGGTCTCGGCGCTCACGAAGATCCGGGTACGCGCTGACGTAGCGATGACCGGCGAGATCACGTTGCGCGGTGAGGTGCTGCCTATCGGTGGCTTAAAAGAGAAGCTTCTCGCTGCGCACCGTGGCGGAATAGACACTGTGCTGATCCCTGCGGGTAATGAAAAGGATTTGGCGGAAATACCGAAGAACATCAAAGACAAGTTGAAGATTGTTCCGGTCAAATGGATTGACGAGGTGCTAGAGCATGCTCTGCAGCACCTGCCGGTTCCGGGCCGCAGTAGTGAAGTTGCCGCAGCGGAACGGGACGCTAAAGCCAAGGAGGCCGCGAAGAAAGAGGCAGCGTTGCCGCACTGAGATTAAAAGTCTTATTTGACAGCGGAAAATCGCCCTTGGTATAAGTTCACCCGTCTTGAGGTCCAGCATCGTTAACGCGCAGGGATGCGCAGTGACGAATTACTTCTTGACATGTTTATCGGGTAGGCGTTGTGAGGCGCCTGGGGATCACACTCAATCTTTACGTAAGGGATCAGAATGAACAAAGCGGAACTCGTTGATTCAGTGGCAGGAGCTGCAAATCTATCTAAGGCTGACGCTGGTCGCGCAGTTGATGCAGTGGTAGAGAGCGTTACGAAAGCACTCAAGCGGGGAGAGCAAGTTTCGGTCGTCGGTTTCGGCACCTTCAGCGTCAAGCATCGTGCAGCGCGTAGCGGCAGGAACCCGCGTACCGGCGAAACTATTGCCATTGCGGCAAGCAATGTACCTGGGTTCAAGGCTGGAAAGGGTCTCAAGGACGCCGTAAACTAAACAGCATGTTCCCGGGGTGCTTAGCTCAGCTGGGAGAGCGTCGCCCTTACAAGGCGAAGGTCGGGGGTTCGATCCCCTCAGCACCCACCAAGAAGAAATTCAGCCGGAGTGGTAGTTCAGCTGGTTAGAATACC
>JAHEEM010000061.1 GCA_024640695.1 Rhodospirillaceae bacterium
CCTGCGCCTTCTCGTGCCCGAGCGCGGCTGCAGCGCGCAGCAAGCGATCCGCTTCGACCCGATCGCGGCCCACGCCACTGCCCGCACGATAGAGGCCGGCCAACTGAAACTGGGCTTCTGCATCGTCTTGCGCACTGAGGTCTTTGAGTATGCTGACGGCCGTATCGTAATCGCGCAGCCGGATCGCCCGGCGCGCATCCTCCAACTCGGCTCCGAGCGAGAGCTCCAGTTGAAGCAACAACACAATCGCAATCAGAACTCTACGCCGATCCATATTTTGTCTCGACCTCAATTCCGAGCTCGCGAAGGAATACCGTAGGCAATATGCCCCCGGCGTTAATGATGACCGCATCATTTGGCAGACTATGCAGCTTGCCACCGCGCTCGATCTCGACGACATCGGCGGAAATTGCCTTGACGTTGGAGCTCATTAAGACGTTTAGCTTACCCGTCTGCTGTGCCGCCTCGAGCGCTTCGCGGTTCTTTCTCTTTGCGCGCGAGAACGCCGCCGATCGATAAGATAAGGTCACCTGCGTTCCAGCCTCGGCGGCAATCGCTACCGCCGCCTCGATGGCGCTGTCCCCGCCGCCGACGACGAGCACGCGCTGGTTCACATACTGCTCCGGGTCCAAGAGCCGGTAGGTCACTTTCGAGAGCTCCTCACCGGGAACTCCGAGCTTGCGCGGTGTGCCGCGTCGCCCTACCGCGAGCAGCACGGCACGTGCGCGATAGCTACCTGACGATGTGCCTACTTCGAAATGCGGACCATCCTTCTCAATCGAGAGCAACCGCTCACCGTAGTTAATTTCCACGCCGGTATCGCGCTCGACTTTCTGCCAGAAGTTCAGCAGTTTTTCCTTGCTGGTTTCCTTGAAGTTGATGAGGCCGACCATCGGCAGTCGCGCCGGCGCGGTCATTACGAGCTTTCCTCGCGGGAAGTGCGACACAGTGTCACCGAGAGAGTCCTGCTCGATCGTCCTGATTGAGAGACCTTTCTCACGCGCCCCCAGCGACGCTGCAAAACCCGCAGGACCGGCACCGACGACAATCACATCGAGGTCACCCGCGCCCTTCGGCCCGCCCTTACTGGACTTGAGCTGACCGGCAATTGAATCCATCGCCTGACGACCTTGTTCGATTGCGTTGCGAATCAATCCCATCCCGCCGAGCTCACCGGCGATGAAAATGCCGGGGATGTTGGTTTCGAAATTCGGCTTGATGTTTGGTATATCGACACCGCGACTCTCTGTGCCGAAAACAAGCGAAATTGCCCCAACTGGGCACACCACCTGACAGGCGCCATGGCCAATACAGTCCGTGGGACTAATGAGCTCCGCCTTGCGCCGAACCAGCCCCAGCACCTTATGGCCCGGCATCTCGGGACACGCAGCGATGCACGAGCCGCAGCCGATACACTTCACCGGATCGATCACTGGGTGCAGAGAGGCGGGCTCGATCAATCCTGCCTCGATGCTGTCGGCGCGCACTCTGAGCGCTTCGCGATACAATCGCTGCCGGCGCACGACGTACGCGATCCAGATCAGCACCAACGGCGCGGCATAGACGCCTAGACTTAAAAGATCGTTGTTCATCGATGCGAATCGTTCTCACTCTCAGTTCATTAGTCGGCTGCGCGGTCGAATCGAAACAACTGCTGCCACTAAGCGCTGAGCGATAGAAGTCTGCCCCAGCAGAAAAACCCCAGCATCCTGTCGCTGCCCAGCGACGGTTTGCCGCAGCATCACTGCGAACCAATAATCGCGCTTTAGTGACGACGGACACAGAGCGTAGATTGCATTCTCTGACATTCTACGCAGCCCCTCCCAGGGATAAGGTCACGAATTTCATCGGCAGCTCATCGCCGATGCTGCGAGAATCACGAGTTAGTGAGGGTTCGACTTGCGTTCGACGACACACAACCAACGAGCCACAGCGCTATTGACTCGCTTTCCGCGGGGCTGGCGCCAGGCAGGACGCGCGCAGGGTCTATCTATCGTCCTCGCTCTTTTTCTGGTCACAGCGATTGCGCTCCTCGCGGGCGCGCGTTTTTTCCTCAACGCGACGGACTCGCCAATTGCGGGCCTGGAGTCAATCGCGTGGCCGCGTAGCTCGAATCAGACATCACCGCAGGCACAGCGCGCAGGCGGAATAACTACGGTCTCGTCGGTCGACAGCATGATTATCGGTCTCGAGCAGCGGCTCGCGCGTGAGCCCGGTGACAGCAAGGGTTGGGCCTTGCTCGCCCAGTCCCATGCGTTTCTCGGCAACGTTCCGCAGGCCGAATCAGCGCTGTCCAGAGCTGTGGAACTGGGGTTCGATGAGAAGGACCTGCGCAACCGGATAAAACTCGCCTCCAACAAAACAACCGAACCCGGTGAGCGGAACCTTTTGGCCGGTTCAGTCGTTATTCATGGGATGGTTAAGCTCGTTTCCGCGGCTCCACTGGAGTTGGCTCCCGAAAGCCGCTTGTTCGTGACCGCAAAAACGACCGACGGCTCGACCGTTCCGGTGGCTGTCCTGGGACAGCAAGTGAGCGGGTTTCCCTATCAGTTCGAGTTGAGCGAAAAGGACACGATGATGCCCGGCGTAAAGCTTGCTGATTTCGATGAGATTGCACTGAGCGCCCGCATCTCCCGGTCAGGAACCGCGGAACGCAGCGACAGTGATCTGGAGAGTGCCGTCAAAGTCATTCGGCCCGGCGAGTCGGGTTGGGTCGATCTCGTGATCGAGAACCGCTGAGCGCCCACGCTATGGCAGCAAACCCGACCGCGATTGCCAAGCCGGCGCGCGCCCGAACCGCGCGGCGTCCGGAGGACAAGGCCAAGCCGGAAAAGCCCTCGCGCCGTTTTGGTCGACACGCCGCGACGCTCGGTTACGGCATTGCAGCTCTGGCAGTTATCATTGGCTGGCTCGGCCGGCACGAGCGGCACATTCTCGCCGAGTCGGGGCTGGGCTACTGGCTCGGCATCACCGGCGCCAGCATGATGGGTTTGCTGCTGCTCTACCCGATCCGCAAGCACGTCCGAATGCTGCATCGCTTCGGGTCGACCAAGAGCTGGTTTCAGATTCATATATTCCTCGGCGTTCTCGGGCCTATCCTCATTCTTTATCACAGCAACTTCGCGCTTGGTTCCATTAACAGCCGAGTAGCCTTATTCAGCACCCTGCTGGTTGCGATCAGCGGACTTGCAGGACGCTATCTCTATGCCCAGGTTCATCAGGGGCTATCCGGCAGCCGCGCCAATCTGCAGCAGCTCATCGAGCGCGCGCGGCTGACCGCGGATCAGAAGCAGCACACCTCGGCCTTCGTGCCGGATCTGCTCGAGCGCATGAGCCGAATCGACCGCAAAGTGCTGGAGCCGCCGCACAGCCTGATCGCCTCCGCTCTCCTGCCCCTGCATCTCGCCGTAAAGACACGCTGGGCTCGCTTCTGGCTCAGCCGCTACGCCCGAAGCCAGCTGCGCATTCAAGCTAAGGACAACGCGCGCATCGCTGCCGAACGTGTGCGGCTCGAGCGGGTTCTATGCCGTTTCATCGGTGAGCACCTCAGGCGTGTACGACGAGTCGCAACCTTCGGCTTTTACGAACGTATGTTTTCATCCTGGCATCTGTTTCACCTGCCGTTTTTTTACATTCTCGTGGTCGCGACCTTGGTGCACATCCTCGCCGTGCACATGTATTGACCTGTGGATCACGTCAGGTGCAGGGAAGCGGAAAATTCGCAAGATGGCTCATCATGAGCACTGCCTTCGCTAGCGTCTGGATGGCTGCTCCCGCCTCAGCTCAACTGCTCGAGCGCGTCCTGATGCCGGGCCCCGTCATTGAGGGACACGCACAATATGAGGACGAGTGCTCGTCCTGTCACCAGCCCTTTTCGCGCGATCTACAGCGCGATCTCTGCGCAGACTGTCATACGGAAATTCGCGACGACGTTCAGGCGATGACGGGCTTCCACGGCAGGTCGCCGACGATTCCTCAGCTCGAATGCGCAGCCTGCCATACCGAACATGAAGGCAGAGCTGCCAACGTCGTCGGCCTGGATCGAGATACATTCGACCACGAGTTGACCGACTTTCCTTTGGTCGGCAGCCACCAGAGCACCGCATGCGAAGGCTGCCATGCCGCGGATGTTGCCTTCAGGGATACGGAATCGACCTGTTTCTCCTGCCACAGCGCCGAGGATCCGCACAACGGCAACCTCGGCGAAAACTGCAGCGACTGTCATGCCGAAACCCTCTGGACCGAGGCCAGCTTCGACCACGGCACGACCGACTTCCCGCTGACAGGCAAGCACGACGGCGCAGCCTGCGGTGGCTGCCATCGCAACGAGACCTACGTCGATACGCCCACTAACTGTGTCGCCTGCCATCGGATCGACGATGCGCATGCGGGCACTAACGGCGAGCTGTGCCAAGACTGCCACGCACCCTCGGGTTGGGCCGAGACGAGCTTCGACCACTTCGAGGAAACCGGCTTCGCGCTCGCCGACGGCCACGGCGGCCTTGCGTGCACAGCCTGTCACGCTGATGCGAGCTTTGAAGACCCCCCCGAGCCGGAATGCGTTGGTTGCCATCGCGCGGACGATGTACACGCGGGTAACAACGGGGTCGAATGCGCTTCCTGCCACGCACCGACGACTTGGCCGGCTGTCACTTTCGATCACGCCCAGACCAGCGGATTCGCGCTCAACGGCGCGCATAGCGAGCTCGTATGCACGGCGTGCCATCGCGGGCCCGTCGAAACGGCGCGACCCGAGCCCGAGTGCGCCAGCTGCCATTGGAGCAACGACGTTCATCAAGGACGCCTCGGTGAGACCTGCCAGGACTGTCATGGAGAGATCGGCTGGGCGGAATCCGTGCGTTTCGACCACGATCTGACAGCCTTCCCGCTACTCGGGCTACACGCAGCGGTGTCATGCGAAGGCTGCCACGCAGACGCTGGCTTTCAGGACACGCAGGATCAATGCGTCGACTGTCATCTTGAGGACGACGTTCACGCTCAGCATCTCGGACCCGACTGCGCAATGTGCCATAACCCCAATGACTGGCTCATCTGGCGCTTCGATCACGCTCAGCAAACAGACTTCCCGCTGGACGGCGCCCATGAAGGTCTTGACTGTTTAGCCTGTCACAATCGCCCGGTCACAGACACGGTTGCGCTTTCGATGACCTGCGGAAGCTGTCATCGCGGCGACGATATTCACGCAACCGGATTCGGCATGGACTGCGGTCGTTGCCATACGACTGAGGCATTCACGGAGCTGAGAGGGCTACCATGAAGCTGCGACTTTGGATGCTCGTGCCATTGCTGCTTCCCTCGATTGGCTTCGCACAGTCAGGCTTCCTATCCGACTTCGATCACTTTACAACAGGCTTCCCTTTGGACGGCGCACATATCACGGCCGACTGCGAAAGCTGTCATGTCGGCGGCGTGTTTCAGGGCACGCCCATCGACTGCGTCGGCTGCCACTCTGTCGGTAGTCGAGTCCGCACAACCGCCAAGCCCATCGACCATGTCTTCTCGACCGACTTTTGCGCGGATTGTCATCGTACAAGTGCCTGGATCCCTTTGGTGGAGATGAATCACGATTCGATCTTCGGCAGTTGCTCCACCTGCCACAACAATGTCCAGAGCGTCGGCAAGCCGCCGGATCATCCCCCAACACAGCAAGAATGCGATTCATGTCATATCACGGGCGCCTGGTTCCCAGTGTTTTTCGACCATTTCGGAATCGCCGCCAACTGCGCCAGTTGCCATGACGGCATTGGCGCAACAGGTAAAAACACCACGCATATCGCGACGACGAGCTTCTGCGAGGATTGCCATTCGACGGTTACGTTCGCTCCCGCGACCACAGTCGATCACCTTCAGGTGCTGGGCACTTGTAGCTCCTGCCATAACGGTTTCTCGGCCATCGGCAAGAACCCTAACCACATTCCAAGCGGTGACACTTGTGACAACTGCCACACGACGATCGCATTTGCGCCCGCGAACTTCGACCACGACAACATCACGGGCAGCTGTGTCGACTGCCACGACAATGTCACATCCATAGGCAAATCGCCGACGCACCCTCTGACGACAAACGTCTGCGAGGACTGTCATACCGTCGTGGCCTTCGCACCAGTGACGAGCGTCGATCATACGCAGGTGCTCGGTAGCTGTGTCTCATGCCATAACGGCGGCATCGCAGCCGGCAAGAATTCCGGCCATATCCTCAGCGGCGACACCTGCGAGAATTGCCACACCACTAACGGGTGGGTCCCGGCGAACTTCAGCCATGACAACATTACCGGTAACTGCGCCAGCTGCCATAACACGGTCGATGCGGTCGGCAAGCCCACGACCCACATTACGACGACTAGTATCTGCGAAGACTGCCATAGCGTAGTAACGTTCGCGCCGGCCACGCAGGTCGATCACACGCAAGTTCTTGGCGCCTGCAGCTCATGTCACAACGGCACAACCGCGATAGGTAAGAACCCAGGTCATATCGCCAGCGGTGAAACCTGCGAGAATTGCCATACGACGATCGCTTTTGCGCCTGTAAACTTCGACCACGACAACATCACGGCTGACTGCGTGAGTTGTCACAATAATGTCGACGCGCTCGGTAAGGACCCGGCGACACATATCCAAGCCACCAACGTCTGCGAGGATTGTCACAACGTCGTAACGTTTGCACCCGTCGCGCGCATCGATCATCTGCAGGTCATTGGGTCTTGTGTCTCCTGTCACAACGACACGATTGCTCTCGGCAAAAGCGCTAACCACATTGCCAGCGGCGACACCTGCGACAACTGCCACACGACGATCGCATTTGCGCCCGCGAACTTCGACCACGACAACATCACGGGCAACTGCGTGAGCTGCCACAACAATACCGACGCGCTCGGCAAGGACCCGGCGACACATATCCAGTCCACTGATGTCTGTGAGGATTGTCATACAGTTGTCGCGTTCGCTCCCGCGCAACAGGTCGACCATACCCAGGTGCTCGGAAGCTGCAGCGGCTGCCACAACGGCCTGACCGCCACGGGCAAGGATGCGACGCATCTGCAAACGACAGCCGAGTGCGACGTCTGCCATTCGAGCAATGCCTGGCTGCCGTCACAATTCGATCACTCAGACGTCACGCCCGGCACGTGCTCGAGTTGCCACAACGGCACCACATCAACCGGTAAAGGCACGAATCATTTCCAGACGCAGCTCGAGTGCGACACCTGCCACAGCCGCGACTTCTGGTCGCCGCTGATTTTCGATCATCAATCGGCCACCTATCCGGGAGATCACCGCGTCAACCTCACGTGCACGGATTGCCATACAACCAACTCGCAGACCGTGCCGTGGCCGACCCCGGCGCTCGCCCCAGACTGCGCGGCGTGTCACTCATCAGACTATCGGCCAGGTCCGCACCGCAATGCGAGCGTCTCCGCTCTGCGCGACTGCGCCGGCTCCTGCCATCAGTCTTCGCCCGAGCACAGCGTCAACAGCCGGGAGTGGTGATCGCCCGTGCCGCGCCGCATATACACTCATCGGGCCGCGCTCATTGCGCTGAGCTTCTGTTGCGGCTCGATCTCCGCGCACGCTCAAGAACGTTTCGTACAAGACATCCAAGTGTCTCGCACCGACACGGTTGCCGAAATCGTCGTCGAGCTCGCGTGCCCGATGCGCTTCCTGGCCGACGACGGCGGAAACGCCGGAATTATCGTCGAGGTACGCGTCGCACCCTTTGAGAGCTGCCGGCAGCTCGGCCTCGGCACCGGTGTTGCCAGTGAGGCATATCGACCAGTAGGCGGCCAGCTCGCCCGTTTGAATGAGGTCGAATACGAATCTCTGGGCTTGGGCGATAACTTCCTGTTCTTTCGTTTCGACCGTGCCGTGACGTACAGCATCACGCAGCGCTCGGACCTTCGCCAACTGGTACTCACGGTGAATCTCGCAGACACCCCCGTTCCGGCACCGGCAGCAGCGCCGAGCGGCGCGCTGACCGAACCCGGGACGCGACCGGCGTCGGCAGCTGCAAGCGGTCGGCCGCCGATAACCATTCGCGAGAGAGCCCCGCAGACCAGTGCCGACTATGTGATCAATCTGCTGTCGATTCAGGATAGCGTTCCACGGGCTGCAATTGACGCAATCCAGGCGCCTGAGGGGCGGTCGATCTATGTGTCGGAGACAGCGTTGGGTGCACAGACGTGGTACCGCCTGCGACTCGGATTCTTCGAGTCAGAGGCTCAGGCGCAAGCCGTCTTGGAGCCGTTGCGGACCGATTTTCCGCGCGCCTGGATAGGCCGGGCCGAGCCTGTTGAGATCAGCTACGCGTCGAGCGCAGAGTTTGAGATCGGCGGAATCGTTACCGAAACTCAAAGTATTGGAAGGCGGCTTACTGTTGCCGCAGCACCGCGCGCCTCTGGCACGCCAACACTCGAGCAGGATCAAGTCACCGCGCTCATGGACGCAGCGCGCAACGCGCTGCTCGACGGGCGGTCTGCGGACGCAGCGAGCATTTACGCCCAGTTGCTCGGGGAACCGGGTGAACACCAGCAGGAGGCACGCGAATATCTGGGTGTGGCTCGAGAAAAGCTAGGTCAGCTCGACCAAGCAAGTGCAGAATACCGCGCTTATCTGAACGAATATCCTGGCGATCCGTCGACACCGCGCATTCAACAGAGGCTCGAGGGGCTGCTGACGGCGGCGGACACGCCGAGGGTCGCGTTGCGGCGTGCCCAGACGGGCAACGAAGCTGCGTGGGACTTCGTGACGGCAATATCCCAGTACTATCGCCGCGACGTTGACAGCCTCGAAGGTGCCGATGAAGACTTCGTCGGCTTATCGGCCCTGCAAAGCGACGTTGACTTCAGCGCGCGCCGCAGTGGTGGCCGCTTCGATATGCTGAGCCGCATCAGCGCAGGCCACTTCTACGACCTCATTGGAGAAGATAACAGGGGCCCCGGAAACCAGACGCGCATTAGCTACGCGTACTTCGATATGGTCGACACGCAGCAGGACTGGTCGCTGCGGGTCGGGCGACAATCACTGCACAGATGGGGCGTGCTCGGCCGATTTGATGGAGCACATTTTTCCTACGGCTGGAGACCCGATCAGCGCGTTCATTTCATGACCGGTTACCCCGTGGACACAACACGGGACAGTGTCGAGACAGACCGCCAGTTCTTCGGCGTCGCCGCCGACTTCGAGAAACTCATCGGCCGCGCCGATGTCAGCGTGTTCCTCAATGAGCAGCAACTTGAAGGCATGGAGGCGCGTCAAGCAGTCGGCGCGGAGATTCATTACGCCGGCGAGAACGGCAACGTCACCGGGGTCATCGACTACGATGTCGGTTATTCAGAGGTCAACTCGATTCTCGCCCTCGGCGCTTGGCGGCTCTCCACTGGCACGACCTTGAGCGGCCTTATCGACGTTCGCCTGAGCCCGATTCTCACGACACGCAACGCCCTTATCGGCCAACCTGTTACCACGATCGAGGAGCTGTTGATCGTCTGGACTGAAGACGAGATCCGCCAGCTCGCAGCCGACCGGACGGCACAGGCTAGAACGATTACATTCGGGGCCTCGCAGGCGCTGGGCGAGCGTTTTCAGCTCAACGCAGACCTGACGATGACCGAGATCGATGGGACGATCGCCTCCGGAGGGGTGGGCGCAATACCGGGTACCGGCGCGCAAACCTATCTGACTACCAGTTTTGTCGGCACCGGATTGCTTGCCGACAACGACGTCAACATGCTGAACGTGCGCTACGGCAGAGGGGACAACTTTACGACCACCTACTTGACGTGGGATGCACGGTTTGCGATCGGCAGGCGCCTCCGGCTCAATCCTCGGCTTCGTTTTGCGGTTAGAGACGGCCTGCTCGATGGGACGACCCGCGAGACAGTAACCTTGGCTTTACGCCTGCTGTACAACACACGTGAGCACTATCGCTTTGAATTCGAAATCGGCGCAGACAGCGCAACTCGAACGGCGTCGGCCGGAAGCACTGACACAACCGGCTACTACCTTAATTTTGGTTACCGGGCGAGCTACTAAAGTGCACAATGTCCGGCGTGTTCAGTCCGTATTTGCCCTCGCCGCCGAAGTCGTTATCGTCACGGTCCTAGGCCTCGCCGGATGCCAGTCGTTCGCCGGACGATCGGGCACCGAGCGGCTCGACAGCTCGACGGGGATGACGATTGGGGTCGCCAACCAGACCATGGTTTTTGCCCGCACGGAAGCGCGCTACTCTAGAAGCACGCGAGACTACGCCTATCTCGCTCCTGTCGAGACGAACCGGCAGGGACTGCGCGAATATTTTCTCTGGGTGGGGATCGCGACCACGCTTGATCGGGGCTACCTAGCACCGGAAATGGATCTGCCGACGTCCTTGCAGGTCATACTCCAGGGCGAGCCCATGGTCTTCGATCTGCAGCCGTGGTCAGAGACGGTTCCGGGACCGACCGCCGCGAGCGTCTACCGGCCGCCTGTGGCTCTGCGCGGGCAACTCGGCGCCCGCGTGACTCGCGATCAACTCCGGCTCCTGGCGGAGGGAGCCCCGGCATCGATTCGGGTCGGCAGCAGTGACGGCCGCACCCGAGTCTATGAAATCTGGGACGAAGAACCCGTGAACTGGTCGGCCCTGCTCGGGGCCGCGAACTGAGCGCTGCTACAGGTAGGCGATCAGCCGCCCCGTCACCACCGCCAGCGTCCAGAGCCCCATCGATGCGATGGCGAGATTGCGCCCCTGACTTGATACGCCATTCGCTTCCCAGTTCGCAAGCTCGCGAGTCAACATCTTCTGCGTCATGACCAAGGAGACGATTCCTAGAGCGATCGCAGAGATCTTTACCAGAAACGGAATGCTGGTTACGTAATAACTCGCTTGGGTCATGAATAGGGAGAAGCCCGAGATTACGTTGATCGCTATTCCGATCCAGGCGAAAGCAAGGAGCTGGTGAACCGCACTCAACGGAATAGCTCGGTACAACCCAAGCAAACGCATGTTCATTGCGAAGGCTGTGCCTACCGCGATTGCCAAACCGATTGCGTGTGAAGTCAACACCAGGGGCCACCCGGTAAGACCAGTGAGGATCCACTGCGCGTAAGCCGTAGACTCCAGCCAAGTTAGGAATCCCATAGATGCTCCCTATTCTTTCGTAGATTTGCAGTTGTTGTTCTTGTTCCCGTTCACACAGGAGGAGCAGCGACGCTCAGCCATTGCCTCCATCGTGGTGCTCGGCAGACTGATCAGTGAGATATGCGATCACGCCGACAACAGCGAAGACGCCAATGATAAATATAATTACTGGTATCAGAACCGGTCCCATGGCTTAACCCCCTCCTCCGTAGTACGGTAGCAAGCGGCCGAAGATAATGACACCGGCCCACGACGCCAGAACAAGAGCTGCCATCCCCTTAGTCACAATGGATGCGTCATCCCCTGCCTTAAGCTTCCACGGCCCATCGAAGCTCGTGAAATAGATCATCGCGAATCCACCAATCATGAGCCAGATGATCTTCGGCGGAAATCCGTCCATGGCCACATAGCGGCCTGAATCGCCGATGAAGAAGAACATACCGGTCACGACATTGACGATCAGACCTAAGGCACCCAGCGGCAGCAAGCGATGTATTGCTGCGTATGAGACACGGTCCTTGGCCACACCCAGGACTCGCAGCGCCATCATGAGCACTGTCCCAAAGATCAAGGCCAATCCGATGAAATGCGTAGCCTCCATCGCGGGCCACGCCCAGTTGTTGCCGGTAATGATGTTCTCAGCGAACGTGATCGAGCCGGGATCGCCCGGCGCAGCTAAGGCCTCGGCACCGGAACGCACTTCCGGGTGGCTAATTCGCCCTCCAATGCTGCCGGTCTTGATCATCATTATCGCCGTCAGTGCGCCCAGACCCAGAATGGTCATCAGGTTCCACTTCGGCACCGCACCCCAGCGTCGCAATTGCCACAGCGCGAACCACGAAAAACACCCCGTGACGCCGATTGCGGCGAACGCAAGCACCGCCATGTTCTGGTGCGCAAAAATCAGGCCCGTAAGGACATCGGTGTCACCACGACCTTGCAGGTTCCATCTCGATGCGGCCCCGCTGATATATGTCGGAATTGCCAGCAGCGCCAACGCCAGAAAAGCCATGATACTGCCATGCTGCAAGCGCTCGTCTTTGTTGTAAAACGAAAGCACATACAAGCCAAGCACGGCCAGCGACCCCAGCGACGGGATGTGGTTGAGCAAGATATGCAGATGCGGACCGGAGCTAGGAATCAGATCCATATTTGACCCCACATTTATGGTTAATATTGTTACCTGCGGCGGATGCGACTGTACAACACGCGCCAGGGTAGTGCAATCAGCAGCAAGGGCGGGCACCTAAGCCGCCCAGACCATAACTCGAGCCTTGGGTCAGCCGTATGGTAAGTTGAACAAAGACAAAAAAAACAACGATTTAGGCCTATTCAGCACGTCGGTTGACAGCGGCTTGACCAGGCCCCAAAGTTATCTGCTTACGTTTCTTCGGACTTCATAAACGATTTATTCAAGGGGGAGCTTATGCAACGAGTCGTGCAGTTGATCGCGGTCGCGATCTTATCCTTGCCAACACTCGTGTCGGCCCAGCTGGCAACGAGCAGTGCGCAACCATTCAAACTGGGTACGTTCGAAATCGACGGCGAGGCTCGCATCGGCATCGTCCTCGGCGACGAGCTCATCGTCGAGCTTAACGCCGCAAACGCCGTGCTCGAGCGCAGTCCGACATATCCAACCTTGCCCATGCCCGCAGACATGCGCGAGCTGATCGGCCGATATGAGTACGGCATGAAGCTGCGTCTGTACGAGATCGTCAACGATATAGTCGCCAACAACCGAATGGCGCCCAACCGCCGTCCTAGCTATGCGCATGAGGTCGGCAGCGTGCGGATTCTGCCACCGCTCATGCCCGGCAAGATGCTCAACGCGGCCGTCAACTTCTACAGCCACGTCAATGAGCGCGGTACACCCGCAGAGCAGCAGGCCGCAGCCGAGGAGCGCCGCCGGACCCGCGGCGTCCCGTATCTGTTCATCAAGCCTACCGAGGGTGCGATCATCGGCCCCGGTGACGACGTCGTGCTTCCGTATGGGCGCGACCGCATCGACTGGGAGGTCGAGCTCGCCACGGTCATCGGACGGACGGCCAAGTACGTCCCGGCGACGCAAGCCCAGGACTATATCTTCGGCTATATGGTGAGTCTCGATATCTCCGACCGCGGCGGACGCCCGCCGAATTCGCGGCCCGGATCTGACTGGTTCGTCGGCAAGGGTCACGACACGTTCGCACCGATCGGCCCCTGGATCGTGCCGAAGGAATTCTACGGCGACCCGATGGAGATTCTCGACCAGGTCCTGGAAGTCGATGGCCAGGTGATGCAGCGAGCGGGGCCCGGCGACATGATCCATTCGATCTACGAGCTCATCGAGTACGGCTCCTCGATCATTACGATGTACCCGGGCGATGTGCTCAACAACGGCACGTCGGGCGGAACCGGTGCAGGCCGCGCTTATCGCGGCGAGCAGCGCTTCCTGCAACCCGGCGAGACGATTAATGCCTCGATCGAGGGCATCGGCTCATTCTCGCTCAACGTCGTAGCGGAAGACCCGCCGCAGCAAGGCACGGGCTCTTATCTGCCGCCGGTGTCCAGCTACAGCGACTAGCAAGAGCGCTCGCCTCTAGATAGCGCAATGATCAGCGGCCGCGGAGAAGTTCTCCGCGGCCGCTTTTTTTAGTGGTGTAGTCGCAGCGAGCGGGCTCAGGCGGCTGGCAGCGCGTCGACGAGCTCTGCCATCCGGCGTCGCGTCGCTTCATCTGGAAGCTCGCCCGCACCACCGCCAAGATTGTCGATCATATTGGCCGGCCGGCTCGTCGCAGGCGTCACGACGGTGATCGCCGGGTTCGCGGCAACGTACTTGATGAAGAACTGGGCCCAACTCGTCGCCCCGAACTCCGCCGCCCATTCGGGGACGTCACGTCCCGCGACGCGCCGCCAAAGGCGTGTGCGGCCAAACGGCGCGTAGTTGAGCACGGCAATCCCGCGATCCTGGGCCAGAGGTAACACCATCTCGGCAGCCTCACGATTGTCGATGGCGTAATCGATGCCGATGAAGTCGATAGGGGCGGTGCGCATGATCTCGGCAATCTGCGCGTAGAGATTGCTGTCCGTCGTCGTGACGCCGATATACCGGATTCGCCCCTCCTCCTTGAGCGCCTCGAGCATCGGCAGTTGTGCAGCAAAGTCGGGCATATTGTGCACCTGTATCAGATCCATCGGGGTCTTGCCGAAGCGCTCGAACGAGGTCTCGACCTGCGCCCTCGCGGCCTCGACACTGCCGCCGAGTCGCGAAACGTTGATCTTTGTCGCCCAGAACAAGCGGTCCTGGAGTTCCTGCTCGCGTACGATTTGCCCGGCAACCTCCTCCGAGGCTCCGTAGACGGGCGCCGTGTCAAAGACGGTGCCGCCGTTGTCGATCAACGCAGCGAGCACGGCGCGTACCGAGCTGAAGTCGTCGTCGTTGGCCACAGCGCGAAATGTCGCCGAGCTCCCGAGCCCAACGATCGGCAGTTCCTCGCCCGTCGAAGGGATGCGCCGTCTGATCAGTGGCCCGGCCTGCTGGGCGCGCAGCAGGCTTGCTTTAAGCGATAGAGCCCCACTGGCGGCCGCGGCCGAGTACTGAACAAATTCACGTCGTGTGACCATCGCGGCCTCCTTGGCATCGTATTGTCGAATTCAGCTAGCGGCGCCATGCCGGCCGGCAGCTGCGGTATAGCTTGGACAAAGAGATCGCCCGGAGGTTTCCCGTCCGCACGACCCCTCTTTCCCGCGGCGCCTATCTTAGAGGCTCTCTAGGCAATTTTCAGACGATCCGCCTGCCTGTCGCGTCCGGCGACGCGCCGCAGCAATCGCGAATCTGGCCCGAGACCGCCCCGTCGAAGCTCCGGCCTAGGGCCCAGCGTCAGCGGCACGCCGTCTGATGGCGATAAGCTCGGCCCGAGTGGGACTTGCGGTCAACACTTCGAAATCGAAATCGCGCCAGAAGACACGATCGCCGTTGACAGGCACGCGGCCCAGACTATCGGCGACAAAGCCGCCAACGCTCGCGACCCCGAATTCGGGAACCCATTCGATGGCAAGCAACGCGCAGACCCTGCG
>JAHEEM010000062.1 GCA_024640695.1 Rhodospirillaceae bacterium
CGTGCGCCGCTAAGGAGCACTCTCTTTGAAAAACCCAGCCAGGCAGCGCAAAATATCAGGCGATTAATGCTGCTTATCTGCATTGATCGACACCGCCCGGCGTCTCGCCACGGCAAGGGAGTGCGTGCAAATCACTTGGACACACTTCTAGAAAAATTAATCGTCGCAGGAGACAGATTATGCGCACGCGTTTGACCACGGTAATCACCACCGCCGCCGGTGTGATCGCAACCTTAAGTCTAGGCAGCGGCCTTACCCAGGAAGTCCCCGTCGCACCTTTCGCCGCCGTCCCAACGGAACGCGGTAACCAGGACCTGTTCGGCGCCTACGACATCGACCCGAGCTGGCCCAAGGACATTGCGAACCTACCCGGACATGAGGCTTGGACCTTCGGTGCAGGACAGGGGGTTTTCGCCGAGAGTCCCGACCGAATTATCTACCTGCAACGGGGTGAACTCCCGAATCTCGAGACGCCCGAGTTCCGCCTGCTGCCCGACGTCGCCCCGAGCGCGTCTTATCCGAACGGGCGATGGCGCAACGCCACACGCGCGAGCCTGCCGGCCAACGGCGGCACCGGGCAGAATGCCGAGACCGGCATCACCACTTGGATAGAGCGCGGTGGGCGCCTCAACGTCGATGCGCGTTGGGAGCACTGCATATTGATTTTCGACGGTGACGGCAACGTCATCGATAGCTGGACGCAGTGGGACTCGATGTTGCAGCGCCCTCATTTCGTCACGATCAATCCCTACGACCCGGACAAGCACGTCTGGATCGTCGACGACCACAAGCACGTGATTCATAAGTTCACGAACGATGGCTCGATTTTGCTACAGACGATCGGCACTTACGGGGAGCCCGGCGCCGACGACAGCCACTTCAACAGGCCAACCTTCATCGCCTTCGCGCCGGACAGCAGCTTCTATGTCGCCGACGGCTATAACGGCACGCGCGTGGTCAAATTCGACAAGGACGGCAATTTCCTGCTTGCTTGGGGCGAGAAGGGCACGACACCGAACGAGACCCGTCCCGGCTACTGGAACAACGTCCACGGCGTTGCCGTCGATCCATGGACCGGGCGCGTGTTCGTCAATGACCGCGGCAACCGCCGCATTCAAATCTTTGATGCGAACGGCAACTATCTCGACGAGTGGAGCATCGGCCCGCGCCCCCTCAGCGTGCACTTGATCGTAATGCCCGCGGACCGCTCCATTTGGGCTTTCGACCGCGTATCGAACAAGATGATCAAGTACGATCTCGACGGCAATCTGCTGTATACCTGGGGTGTAAAAGGCGATTTTCCGGGCGGATTCAGCGGCGTGCACGGCATAAGCGTTGACCAGGACGGCAACCTGTATCTCGCCCAGGTCGATGACCGCGGCGGCGTGCAGAAATTCGTGCCGCGGCCGGGTGCCAATCCGGACTACCTGGTCGGTAAACCGCTGTATGATGCCTGGGAGTAGAGGGTTTAGCTCAGACCTGCTCTGAGCCCGCGCGGCGCGGCGCTACCGCGTGAGTTCGACGGTCAGCATGTGGATCTGGACATCGTCGAAGCGCTCGCCGAAAGCCAGCATGACGGCCTGGCACCCGCTGCGGAGCGTCTTTTCGAGAAGCTGGACGTGCCATGCACGCGGGCAGGTCAGCGCGTTGCGCATGGACGGGGTCCTTAGCCCACCGTATGCCAACTCAACATAAGTTCAAAGAGGACCAGATCCCAGACAAACTTAGGCTGCTCTGCTGAGCTATGCGGATTCGACTGGCAGTTCTGGGTACACTGTAGATCTGAGTTAGCCGAGCAATAAAATGATGTCGCCGATGCTCAGTCGTTCGAAAAAAGCTGCGGCCACGCTGGCCGCGGCCTGGCTCTGTGCCATAAGCTGCAACGCCCAGCCCGCACCGCTGGAGCGGCTGCCGGCCGACGTGCTCGATGCGATGCCGCCCTCGGCGCGCGTCAGCGGCGCACCTGGCAGAATCTCGGTCGAGAACACCGTCTGTCGCAGCATGCCGCGCGAGCAGGTGCGCCGACGCATCGTGGATCTCGCGATCCAGGAGTGGGGATACTTCGGCTTCACGACCGTGGATGAGGCAGACCCGGAGTTCAACAACCGCCCGCGGCAGCCCGGCGAGCGGCGTCCCCGCTGGGTGGATCCCGAGGAATCTGCGCGCGTCGTGCATTCGATCGCCGGCTACTGGACGGTGACCCCGGACGGCAGCTGGATCCTCGACCGCCAGAACAAGATCTGGCGCACAACGAATGGCGTCGTCGAACGCTGGCGCGACCCTTGGTCGGCCGCGTTCATCTCCTGGGTCATGTGCGAGGGTGGCCTCGCTGAGCCCGCAGAGTTCCGGCGCGCCGTCGCGCACTACGTCTATATCGACCAGGCGATCGAGGCGCGTGACAGCGGCTCCACTGAAACCGCATTCGTAGCGCATGAAGTCGGCGACGCCGCAGTCGAGCCAGGCGATCTGTTGTGCCGAGGGCGCCGCGGCGCATACCGCACGCTAGCCGAGCGGCGCGAAGACCTCGGCGACGGCGCACGCAGTCACTGCGACGTCGTCATCAAGCTCGATCCCGACAACGAGCGTATTCTCGCAATCGGCGGCAACGTGCGCGGCTCGGTTCGGCTCAAGTTCCTGCCGGCCCAGGCGAAGCCCGGACATGACGGATCCGGTTGGTACGAAATGATCGGTCGAGAATCGCGCCTGGTGTTCGCGCATCTGAAGCTGCGCGCCGCGCCGATCGGCAACGACGCCCTCGAGTCCAGTCCGACGATCAGGGCACTGAGCACCGATACGAATGCCCTTCGCGCGCTGCGGCAGCGGCTCGCCGACAACACCCTGGGAAGCAGCGACGGAAATCGGTTAACGACGAGCGGAGCAGCGCCCGCGGCGCAGCCGGCCGGCTAGCCCAATAAGAAGGCCGCCAACACCGCCGGATCAAAACAGCTCCGCGGCGTTGGCGGCCAATTCGAATCAGCCTTTAGTAACTATCCCGGCGCTTCAGTTCGCGACGAAGCAGTAGAACAGGCCGTCACCGCCAGTGCCGATCAGCGCCTGCTGGCTGCAACCGCGCGAAGTGTGCACGGAGTTCCATGAAGCGTTCGGGCCGCCAAGCCGGTCGTGGTGACCGAGCCGGGTGGTCTGATCGTCGCTGCTGCTCGTCCAGTTGTTGCAGGTCGCAACGGCCGGGTCATTATCGAACAGGCGCCCCATCGAGTCCGAGCCCGTGAGCATGTCGTGGCGGTTCGGCTGGTCGCCACGCCCGTTGACCAGTTCGCCTTTTTCGTTCAGTGCCGTGTCCTTGCGAACGTTGTTGCGATCCTCGTGCAGATCCGCGAGGTTCGCCGCAATGATCTCGCCCTTGGCATTGTGCCAGGGTCCGTTGCCGATACGGTCGCGAGCGTTGACCTGCGCCATGCCGCCGCCGGCTGCCTGGCTGATATACGCTCTCCAGGCCGCATCACCGCGCCCGGCCGCTGCCGCCAGGCTCTGGCAGTGCGCGTCCGCGCCGGCAAGCCCCCCGAGGTTTCCGCCGTTGCCCGAGCCAACACTCGTGACGAAGAAGGTCATCGGTTGCTGCTCCTGCGCAAAGCTCGGCAGAGCCCATACGGTAAGCGCAAGTAACACAGAAAGTCCCTTGATCAATCTCATTCGTTTTTCTCCTCGGTCATTGTAAACGACCGTTTTCTTAAGGTTCCGCGGGTATTTTAGCTTATTCACGGGCCACAATGGCCAACTCCCGAGCCAGACTCTCGAGAGCCTGTTTGGACACCGCGCAGAGCAGTTAGTGCAATCGGATAAGTGGCTCGGAAACGACTGGCTGCCGGCGTTGACGTCCGGCGAGGACAGCATTGCTGCTGCAGCCCTGCGCCGCTAAGCGGCGGCACAGGGCTGTGCGATATCGTGGGCTCAAAGAACGAAGTTGTGGGTCTAGTCCCACTCGACCTCTTCGCCGCCCTGTGTGGTCAGGAACCCCAGCAGGCAGCCGTTGGATTTATCGCGCAGCTGGTGGCAGCGCACAGAGATCGTATCGCCAACCTGGACCGTTTCCTGCGTGATACCGCGGCGAACCAGACCGGTGGCGCCAGCGGACTCGAGCGCCCAAACATCGGGCTCGCCGCTGTCGCCCTCAACCTCGAGGTAAATCCAAATGTGAGGATTCACCCAGTGCACCTCGGTGACCTTTCCTTCGAGTATCGTGTAATCGGTCATCTGATAGTTTCCGTGCGAATGGTGCGCCCATGCTGGGATCGCCACGGCACATGCCGCGATGACTGCAAGACTTAACGCTCTCATATGTTTTCTACCCTCTTAGTCAAAACTCTGCGCGCAGCGCGCTCGATTGCAAATTACAAAGTGCAAGCCTCAGGTCGCGAGACTGCCTCGGTGCCTGCCGTCCTACTGTGCAGCCTGCGGATCCGGCAGCGATTCTGCATTCGGCGGACGCTGCTGCCGAAGCTGCTGGCGCCGCTCGCGGTCGGGCGCGTCGTGTACCTTCGGCGCGTCCGCGAAATTCTGATATCGAATTCGCCCGCCCTCGGCATCAACGAACTCGAGAGACTGCTGGAACATGCCTGGCGGCGGCGTGCGCGGCGGCACGGTCGCCTCGAAGATATACAGCTTGCTGTCATGCAGATAGATCGCTGCATACAAGCGGTTGTTGTCCGGGTAAGTCATCTGAATCTGCTCGCCCTCGACACGGTCGATGTAATGGTAGGCATCAAAGGTGACTTCACCTGGGCGCTGACGAATCAGGCTCGCCGAGTAGTTAACTGAGGCGCGAACGTCGATTTCCCAGTAAAGATCGATGTAATCCGCCTCGGTGCGTCCCTCACGCTCCGCGTGGATGCGCTGCGAATCGGTGTAGTCCACGACCGTGATTTTGTAATTACTGGCTCCGTCGTTGCAGTCGTAGATGCGAGATGGCATCACGCCGCCGTACTCGGAATCCCAGGTCGAATCCGACACGGCGAAATTACACGGCACATGCACACGGAAATTATCCTGCATGCTCGTGTAGGTAACCCATTCTGCCGCGGCAGCGGTGCCCGCGACCGACAGTGCCGAAGCCGCTATTAAGATCTGCAACTGACGCATAATTCTCTCCCCCGACAAAACCTGTTAGCTGAAATTCCACCACCGACAACGCCGCCGTTGCCGGGATTCGACGGTTCGGACGTGCCCTGAAATGGCCGCAGAGCTTACTACGAAACGGCGGATGGCGGCGAGATTCTACCTTTGAGCCAGCCGCATTTCACTTCAACCAGCGCCAATTCGCTGGGCGGGAGCCACACCCCGCGCTACGGCTGCAAACCGTTCCGCCAAGGGATATAGTCACCAGAATACCTAAACCCCCGGCCCGCCGCGCTGCCCGCCCATCGCGCAGGCGCCGGACGGCCTATAAAATCAAGGGTTATGACATCGCGGGGAGGAAGTATGTTCCGCAGGACACAAAAATTGCGATTGATTCTCAGCCTAGCAGGCGCCGGCGCGCTCGCGTCGCAGGCCGCAACCGGCCAGACCCGCGAGCAGGGCCCGTGGTGGCCGTCGCCGCACGGCCCGCAAGACCAGGTCGGCTCGGCAAATTATGTCACGCCCGCAAAGGTAATTACTGCCCTGTCGATCCCGCGGACCGGGCAGACCTACGAGCTCGGTCATATCTACGAGCAGGGCATGCCGCTGTATGGAGAGCGGCCCTGGTACATGGCGACGGTCCCCGGCGCGACGCCGACGAGCGAGGCCGGCGGGGCCACCCATACCGAGTATTTCACCGGTTATATCGGACAAATGGGCACGCAGTGGGACGCGCTCGGGCATCAGGGCGAAAACATCCGCATGGCCGACGGCTCGTTCCAGACGGTATTCTATAACGGCTTCACCGAGCAGGAACTCACCGGCAACAATCGCGGCGTCAACGGACTCGAAGCGCTGGGCGCCGAGCATGCCAGGCCGTTCATCACGCGCGGCATTCTCATCGACATTGCAGCCTTTAAGGGCGTCCTTACGCTCCCGGCCGCCTACGAGGTCACGCTCGCAGACGTGCGCGGCGCTCTGGCGCGGCAGAACATGAGCGAGGCAACGATCGAGCCAGGCGATGCCGTGCTGCTGAATTTCGGCTGGTCGGTCAACTGGGGTAACCCGTCCAAGTACAACGACAACTTTATCGGCCGCGGCGACAACGAAGGCTCGCCGGGTATCGGTGGCGAGGTCGCGAACTGGCTCGTCGACCGCAAGGTTGCGCTCGTCGGCGCCGATACGTGCTGCGTCGAAGTCCGGCCGCGGGCAGATCCGGAAGTTATCGTGCACCACATCCTATTCCGCAAGGAAGGGATCACGATGATCGAGAACATGGTGTTCGAAGAGCTCGCACGCGATGAGGTCTACGAGTTTCTGTTGCTCGCGTTGACGGAGCGCATCAAGGGCGCGACCGGATCAATGGTAAGGCCGATCGCCGTTCGCTAGCGCGCAACGGCACTGGCTCGCAACGCCGATTGGGCGCTCGACGCCATTCGCGTGCTAGAGACGCCGCGTCTCGCCTAACCGCGGCAGCGTCACGTCCGCGCCGTGATCGAGACGCAAACGTTCCGCAAGCACAGCCTGCGCGGCCGGCTCCCCGTGCACCAGGCACACGGGCGGCCGGTTCTTGAAGCCTGCATACCAATCAAGCAAACCCGTCTGATCGGCGTGGGCCGAGAGCCCGCCGATCGTATGAATCTTCGCGTTGACCTTGATCGTCTGCTGCCAAAGCCGAATGTACTCGGCGCCGTCGACAAGCCGGCGCCCGAGCGTGCCTGTCGGCTGATAGCCGACGATGACGACGTGGCACTGCGACCGCCATAGATTGTGCTTGAGATGATGCAATACCCGCCCGCCCGTGCACATGCCGCTGCCGGCGATAATGATCGCACCAGACTCCAGGCGGTTGAGCGCCATCGACTCTTCCGACGTCTTTGTCGCGACGAAGTTGCGTAGCTGCGGACGATCGCCGCCATCTCTGAATAGCTTCGCGCCGTACAGATGTCGGAACCGCGCGTAAACTTCGGTTGCCTCGATTGCCATGGGGCTGTCGAGAAAGACGCGCCAGCCGCCGATCTTCCATGCATCGAAGTGCTCGGCCAGAAGGTATAGGAGATCCTGCGTGCGGCCGACTGCGAATGCCGGGATGATGACGTTGCCTTTGTAACGCTCCGCGTGCGCGAAGACCTCACCGAGCTCGGTGAGCGTATCTTCGAACGATCGATGCTGACGATCGCCGTAAGTGCTCTCCATGAGCACGAGATCGGCGCGCTCGATCAGGGTCGGATCCTCCATGATCGGCGCGGCGCGGTAACCCAGGTCGCCGCTGAAAACGAGCTTGCGTTTCACGCCGCCCTCGGCCAGCCAGAGCTCAACGATCGATGCGCCGAGAATGTGCCCGGCATCGTTGAGCTGAATCATGCAGCCGGGCACAATCTCGCGCGGCTCGCCATAGTCGATGCCGCTGAATTGTCCTACGGCGCGCTCGGCATCATCGCGCGTGTACAGAGGTTCGATCGGCGCGAGACCCTTGCGCCGCCTGATCCTGTTCTCCCACTCGGCATCCTTCTCGTGGATATAAGCGGAATCACGCAGCATGATCTCGCAGAGCGCGTGGGTCGCGTGGTGGGTATAGATCGGTCCCGTGTAGCCCTGCCGAACGAGCAGCGGCAAGCGCCCGGAGTGATCGATGTGCGCGTGGCTCAAGACCACGGCATCAATGTCCTCGACCGGGATGGGCAACGAATCGCGGTTGCTCTGCTCGTCCCTGCGGCTACCCTGAATCTGGCCGCAGTCGAGCAGCACATTCTGGCCGCCGACGCGGATCAGGTAACAAGACCCCGTGACCGCGCCGGCCGCGCCAAGAAACTGGATCTCCACGCGCGAACCCCGGGGCCGTCAGCTGACGACTGTGCCCAGCGTTTCGAACGGCTGGCCTCTGAGCGAGGCCGCAAACCCGTCGAATATCGAGTAAATCTCTTGCCAGGATGGTCGGGCCTTCATGGCCGCGATCCAACGCTCGACGTTAGGGTAGGCGCCGAGATCCACACCGATGGTCTCACCCAGCGTCACGATTGCGGCGCCGAAGAAATCGGCAATTGTCGGCTCCGCGCCAAGCAGAAACGGGCCGGGGCCGGCGAGATAGTGATCGTTCAGAATCTTGAACGCGGCCGCGGACTTGTCCTTGCCCCAGTCGATCGTGCCGCGATGCGCCTCGTCGCTCGGCCGCTTGTGATGCGGAAAGAGCTGCGGATAGATTAAATGATAACCGTACTCGCGGTAGAACCCCGTGTTGAACCAGTCCATGAGCTCATTGACGCGAGCGCGTTGCTTGAGATCGCGCGGATACGCCGGGTGCTCGGACTTATCGGCGAGGTATTTGAGTATCGCGGAGCTTTCCGTCATGAGAAAGTCGCCGTCCTGCAGCGCTGGCACGAGACAGTTCGGATTCATTGTCGAGTACGGCGGTCGTCGCTGCTCGCCCTTCATGAGGTCGATCGGAACGAACTCGCAGTCGATGCCGGCCTCGATACAGAAGTGCATGACCGGGCGGGACGCCGTGGAAACGGGATTGCAATAGAGCTTCATGAGGTACCTCGGGGCAGCTGTCGCGTCTTTGTGCTCGGGAGCCTATGGCCGATTCGGTGCTGCGTTGCGCGTCGAGCGCCTGCTTTACCCGACCAGGCCTGTACGGATGTCGTCCGTAACGGGTCGATAGTGGCCCAAGGTCTGGAGTTTGTCTATCCAGCAAGCGCGCCGATCAGATCGAGCTCACGCTGCAGGCTCAGTTTATCCAGCGCACTGATCGGCAGATTGACGAACGCGCCGATGCGATTAGTCAGCATGCGAAATGCCTCGGCAAAGGCCAGCCGCCGCTCCGCTTCGCTGCCCTGCACGGCGGCAGGATCCGGGATGCCCCAATGCGCGGTCATCGGCTGACCCGGCCAGACGGGACAGGCCTCCCCGGCAGCCCGATCGCAGACCGTGAACACGAACTGCATGGCCGACGCGCCGTCCGCCGCGACTTCATCCCAGCTCTTCGAGCGCAGGTCCGCTGTCGTAAAGCCCTGTCGTTCCAGCAGCTGCAAGGCGTACGGGTGCACCGCGCCGCTCGGCGAGCTGCCGGCACTGTAGGCGCGAAACCGTCCGCTGCCGGCACGGTTCAACAAGGACTCCGCGATGATGCTGCGGGCGGAGTTGCCGGTGCAGAGGAACAAAACGTTATAGGTGCGATCAGTCACGGCGCCGGGCTGAGCATCGATCGATGCGTTGCTTTATATCAATACATCGAGAATAATCGATGGATGAAAAAGCCACAAGCATTGGACGCTCTTGCGGCCTTAGCCCATGAGACTCGCCTCGACGTGTTCCGCCTGCTCGTTCAGGCGGCACCAGAAGGGGTTGCGGCGGGCGAAATTGCCGATCGCCTCGGCGTGCTCCAGAACACGATGTCGACGCACCTCGGCGTCCTGGCGCGCGCGAGTCTGATCCGCCGCGAGCGCGACGGCCGCGTGATTCGCTACCGCGCCGATTTCGACGGCATGCAGATGCTGCTCACCTATTTATTGCAGGATTGTTGCCGCGGCACTCAGTCGATCTGCGCACCGCTGTTCGAGTCCCTCAAGCGCGCCTGCTGAGCGTCCCTTCATCGAGAATGGCCCGCGCATTTCTCCAAACTCCCCTGCAACGAGGACCCCACGCGTGAGCACCAGCACCGCCGCAACCAAGCATCCATCAGGCTCGGCCAAGCCCATGAGCGCCTTCGAGCGCTATCTGACCGTCTGGGTGTTTCTATGCATCGTGACGGGAATACTGCTCGGACAGTGGATGCCGGCACCGTTCGAGTTTCTCGGCGGGCTTCAGATCGCCAACGTCAATCTGCCCGTTGCGCTGCTGATCTGGCTCATGATCATTCCGATGTTGCTCAAAGTCGACTTCGGCGCGCTCGCCGAGGTCCGTGAGCATTGGCGCGGCATCGGCGTCACTTTATTCGTCAACTGGGCCGTGAAGCCGTTCTCGATGGCGCTGCTCGGCTGGTTTTTCATCCGCGGACTGTTCGCGCCGTGGCTGCCCACCGAGCAGATCGACTCCTACATCGCCGGGCTCATCCTGCTCGCGGCCGCGCCGTGCACTGCCATGGTGTTCGTCTGGAGCAACCTGTCGGATGGCGAGCCGCACTTCACGCTGTCGCAGGTCGCGCTCAACGACACGATCATGGTCTTCGCCTTCGCGCCGATCGTAGGGCTACTGCTGGGCTTGTCGTCGATCACGGTGCCGTGGGAGACGCTATTGCTCTCGGTCGGCCTGTATATCGTGATCCCAGTGGTCGTGGCGCAAGTCTGGCGCCGCGGCCTGCTCGCACGAGGCCCGCATGCACTCGCGGGCGCATTGGTCTACCTGCAACCGCTCTCGCTCATGGCGCTGCTGGCCACCTTGGTATTGCTGTTCAGCTTTCAAGGCGCACAGATCCTTGCCCAGCCGCTGGTCATCGCAATCCTCGCCGTGCCGATCCTGATCCAGGTCTATTTCAACTCGGGGCTGGCCTACCTGCTCAACCGCAAGCTCGGCGTCGCGCACTGCGTGGCGGCGCCCTCTGCGCTGATCGCTGCAAGCAATTTCTTCGAGCTCGCCGTGGCGGCGGCGATCAGCTTGTTCGGCCTGCAATCTGGAGCCGCGCTTGCCACGGTCGTCGGCGTGCTGATCGAGGTACCGGTCATGCTGTCGGTTGTCGCGATCGTTAACCGTAGCAAGGCTTGGTACGATGAGGGCGCCGGCAACCCGGTCTCTAGCTGATCTCACCAGCGTTTAACGTGACCAGCTCTGCACCCGGTCGGCCAAGTAACTAGTTCCGCTAGTTCCACGCGGCGCCGGCAACCAAGATCTGGCGCGTGCCTGCGCCGGATTCTTGCGTGTAACGAGCAGGGTCTAGAAGGACCAGCGACCGCTGAGGCTTAAGCTCGAACCGACCGATTGCGTCAGGATATGGGCCGTCGCGCCGCTGCTGCTGACCTGCCTGAACCGCCTTGTCTCGTCGAGGAGGTTGTCGGCTTTCAACTGCACCTCAATTCGATCCGTCGGGAAGTACTTATAAACGAACCCGAGCGAATCGAACGGCTCCTCGTATACGTCATCGTGGTTATCGGTTCCGGCAGAATAGATCCGCTCGCCGAAGGCGTTGATATTCAGATACGCGCTGTGCTGGCCATTGTCCGAGTCGAAGCCGAGCGTCGTGTTGACCACCCACTCGGAGTGGCCGGTCATACGTCGCGTGTAGTTGGTCAAATTATTGGGCGAGGCCGGATCGAGCCTGACCTCCGAATCGCTGAGCGTCAGGTTGCCAGAGACAAAGAAACCACGCGGTAAGCGCTTGAGGCCCTCGAACTCGACGCCGCTGACGTCTCCGGCAAGAGCATTCTCGAAGGTGAGCTTGAAGTCATCGTCGCTGCCCGGTTGGCGCACCTGCTCGATAGGCGCGGAGATATCCTTCCAGAAGAACGAAACGGTAAAGTTGTCGCCGTCACCATAATAGAACTCGCCGCGAAGCTCGAAGTTGTCGATCGGCGAGGATTTCAGGTTGGGGTTTCCGCCTACGCGAACGCCGAACTCCGGATCGATGTAGGTGACGTCGGCAACTTCGCGCAGATCCGGCCGAACAATAGTCTCACCATAGCTCACACGAATCTGATAGTCGTCCGAGCCAAGCATCCCGGCCGAACTGTAGGTCAGCGCAGCCGAGCCGAACACGTCGTCCTGCTTCACCGCAAGCGTCTGATCAGGTTCGCTGATCTGGTTTTGCAGATTGATCGTCGACTGACCGGTGTAATCGAGCAAATCAAGTGGCAGCACGGCCTGGCGATAGTTCTCATAGCGCGCCCCGACTGTGAAGCGCCAGCTGTTATTGAAATCGACGTCGAGCATACCGTAGCCCGCATCGATCATCTGCGCGGCCACGTAACTCTCAGTACCAAACTGCGAACCCAAGGACAGGTCAAATCCGTTGGCCACCTGGAGATTGGACGGAGCTAGAACGTCCGCCGGCCCGCCCGCACGGAACGCCTCTGGCACACCGACCGCGTTCAGATTGATGTTGTAGCCAACGTAGTCACGGGCTTTCTTGAAACCCCACCAGCCGCTGGAGAGTGTCAGGTAGGCGCGATCGAGGTCGAGCGGCAGGATGAGGTTGCCGCCCCAGCTTGTCTGGTCGTCGTTGAGGTCCAAGAAGGAGAACTGGCCCATCGACGTGGAAGCAAACAAACTCGTGGAGAGCTGCTGGCCCGTTACCGGGTCCAGCACGGCGCCAGCTTGGAAGGTCGCTTGGTTCGGAATCGCGGTCGTAGCCTGCGCGTCGGAGTAGAACCAATCAAATTCGAGATCGCCGAGTGACAGCTTGCGCAGCTTGTCGCCAATCCAGGGCGTCTCCATGAATGCATGGCGACCGGAAACCTGCGTCAACTGCAGCTCACGCTCCTCAATCCGCGTCTGATAGCTGACGGCCTGATCGTTATCGGCCTTCTCATTGTTCGAATCGAAGCCACGTGCAATGCTCGCCTGAAATTCGTCATTCTGAATCTTGTACGTTGCCAGCTCCACAAGGTGGTCGCCTAGATACTCGACACCAAAATTCAGAGCACCGACGGTGCGCTCATCCTGAACGGTTCTGTCGACGTTGAAGAAATTGATGACCGGGTTACCCACGCTCTCACGATACTGATTCTCATTTCGATACTGGTCGCTATAGGTCGCATTTAACAGAGCCCCGAAGCGCCAGTTTTCGTTCAAATCCCAGCTGTTGCCTAGGGCCAGCTTGAGACTGGAGTCATTGTCGAGCGTATCGATTCTCGGGGCGACGTTCGTGTTGAGACTATCGATCAAGCCCTGGTGGATCGTCTGCGCCTCGGAGATCGGTACGAGCGCATTGCTCTGCCGAAGTTGGCTAAAGATGCGCGAGACGCTGATGTCGCCGGTATAGGTATCGATCGCGCTCATGATCGCGGCAGGCACCGGGGTCGCCTGCCCCGGAAAAACCAGACCGTTCGAGTCGCTGAGGTCGTTGAAACCCAAGCCAATGCTGACGTCGGCGACGACATCGATCGGCAGGCTCGATGTTCGAATATCGATCGCGCCGCCGCCGAAACCAGCGGGCTGATCGGGCGAGGGCGATTTCTGAATCTTGATCGAGTCTACGATCGACGTCGGGAAAAGATCCAAGGGAATGACGCTGCGCGTGAGCTCCGGCGAAGGCACCGCGGCGCTGTTCACCGTCACACTGGAGTAACGCTCACCCAAACCACGCACATAGACGAACTTTCCATCGACGACGGTCAGACCCGGCACACGGCGCAATGCCGAGGCGATATCAGGATCACCTGCTCTGGCTATGACGTCTGCACCCAGGAACTCCGCCGAAAATGGCACTGTAAGCCGCTCGGTGACGAGGGACTCCGCTGCGCTCAAAAATCGTCCGACGACGACGACCTCCTCGATGGTCTGGTTGGCTCCCGCCTGTTCCTCCCATAGCGGCACAGGCGATGTTATTCGGTGGGAATTCTCTTCGATGGTCTGGTTGGCGCCCGCCTGTTGCACCTCGGGTTGCGCCGCATCCTCTTGAGCCCAGGCGACGCAGGCCGGCAGACTTAGTGCCAGCAGGACGGCTTGGCGAAGTATCGCGTTGTCATTCTTCATGATGTTCTACCAGTGTTTGCAGTGATTGCGCTTAACTAAGCGCAACCGATTTGAAAAACGGATGCGGGCGCCACTATTGGGCGCCCTGCAACGCTTCAGCCGTTCGCCCTTGCCGGACAGTCACCGCGCCAGTCACGTCAGCCCTAAGGAACCAACGGTGCGCTCAGACCCACGGTCCACCCCGCCAACCAGTCGTCGGCCGCATTGGCGCCGCCGAGATATGCCGGGTCCTCGAATACCCCCGGCAGCGCGAGCGGCAAGCTGGCGCTGGTCGTGAGCTGTGTCGCTTGATCGAACACGGCGGCGCCCGCCATATCCGTGATCGTGGCCGAGGTCAGATACCCGCGGCTGCCTGGAACACCGTCCACGAGCATCGCTGTCGGGATATCGGCGCCCGTGAGCACGACGTTGTTGACGTTCAAGTTGGTCACACCGACGTCGACCTGTGCGGCGTCACCGCCCAGCCATAGGCCAAGATCAAGCACGTTACCGAATGTCCTCGCGGTGACCTTGAGTGCCTCGGAGCATGCAATGACGTTACTGGCCGCGATGCTGACACCGGCCTGCATCGCATCCAGCGTCTCGGGACCTTCCGTGTCGTCGACCTCGAGACACTCATTCGAGGCCATGGCGACTGCGTTGGACGTCACGATCGAGTTGTACATCTCGAAGTAGGCGCCTTCACGGAACAGCGGGCCTTCAGAATCACCCTTCGAGCTGACATTCGTGCCGGCGCCCTCGTCGACGGCGGACGTCACGCAGGTCAGGTTGGAGATGAGCAGCTTGGTCGTAGGCGTGAAGCTATCGGCACGGCCCTCGCCCGTATTGTCACCCTCGATACAACGGTTGCCGCCGGAGGTATGGATAACGACCGCGTACTGGATATGACCGTTGTAGCCCTCAGAATAGTCGATCGAGTCATCGCCGACGTTGACGGCGACGATGTGATCCATGTTGACGGCACCGCCGAAGAGCTCAAAGCCGTCGTCCTGCGTTGTATAGGTCTGGACGTGGCTGATCGTCGTACCACTGCCGACGGCATTCAATGTGAGGCCGTTGAGCTCGTCGCCATCGACAACCTCGAAGCCCGCGTGCTTGATGACGACGTAGATCAACGCGCCAGAGTTCTCGGCATTGTTGTTGCCACCGTAGGTCGCCGGCCGGCCTTCAGCCGTAACGTGACAGTTGTGCACGTTGTTGGCGGTCGGCAGGAAGTCGCTCGTGCCGCTTCCTGAACCTGTCACCGTGCCGTCGTGGCACTTGTTGGTCTGGCCGTTGCCGTTGATCTGGATGCCGCCCCAGAGGCCGCGATCGTTCTCCGTGCCTACTCCGAGGATCGCGTCCTCATCGGCCGTAAAGATGATGGGCTCAGCGGCCGTTCCCTCGGCGAAGATCTGCGA
>JAHEEM010000262.1:0-1363 GCA_024640695.1 Rhodospirillaceae bacterium
GAGGCTCTGGCGCACTGCGATATGGCGGAATAAAGCACACCCGTCGATGGTTGGTGGTGGCTCAAGGGATCGTGACTCGCGCTGTAGGTGTTGATTGACTCCTACCCCGACTCCTCAGGCCTCGAAATCGTGAGGCGCGATGGACTTCCAGTGCTGCAAGGATTTAAGAAACGGATAACGGAATTCGAACCCCATCTGCCGCAGCACGTCGGGGACGATATGGGTTGACATTCCAGCCTTCCTGACACGGACCGGATGGATAGGATTGCTTGCGCCAGGCATAACTAATTGGCTCAAGGCAGCGGCCGGCGACAGCAGGGCAAGTGGAACCCTGAGAACGGGTGCGTGGCTTCCGAGTAATGTTTTCGTCTGACGCACGAGTTCCCCGAGCGGCTCCGTTGGCGATTCGACATAGTTGTACACGATGAGTCGCTCTTCGCGCGTCATGACGAAATCGATGCTCTCCAACAGCCCATAGATGTATGCGTACGACTTGCAAACGTGAGGCGACCCCGGGTAGGCGAAGTAGCCGCGCCGGATCGCTTTGATCATCCGGAGCATGTTGCCCGGGTCGCCGGGGCCGTATACGACGCCCGGGCGGCAGACCACAAGCCGGCGGCTGGGCCCTCCTGCGAGCCACATCTCGTGGATCAATTCAGCTGGGTATTTGGAGCCTCCGTAGGGGCTCGTAGGGCAAATACGTGCAGTCTCGGACGTGGGCCCTTTTGTCGGGCCGTAGACACTAATACTACTGGTGAAGTATATGTTCTTGCATCCGACTGCATCCGCGTAAGCGCAAACGTTGCGTGCGCCGGCGAGGTTCGTATCGAAGTACTCGTAGGCCTCATGGCCTGGTTCGCGGTGGATGGCGGCAAGGTTGAAGACCCACGTGGGCTGCTCTTCTATCAAAGTGGGTGTTATTGGCTCGCGAACGTCGGTAATGGACGCAGTCATATTCTCCATAACACGCGCAGGTCGGTTGAGATCGGCTATATGAATACGACTGAACTGACCAGTGGATAGTAAATGCGTGGCGAGATGTGTGCCTATGTAGCCGGCACCGCCGAAGATCACGCAAGCAGACATCTAGACTCTCCATACTGAACGAAGCTCACCGATCAATGCCATCCGGTATCACCGGTGATGCGCGTGGCATGGCAGCTTGCAGGCTAACGGAACGGTAGTCCGCATGCAGTCGTTCACCATCATGGGGTTTGGCATGCTCCGACTCAAATCGGTGTCTATGAGCCGTTACAAAGCTAGTTTATTACAGAGGTTGAAAGCGGTTCTCGCGCAACGAGAGCGCAGAACGAAGCCGATGGCTAGGCGGGCTGCGCCGCTCGAATTAGGTTCCGTCAGCATC
>JAHEEM010000262.1:1373-4214 GCA_024640695.1 Rhodospirillaceae bacterium
GGGAAGTGATCGGCTCTGCGCGCGACCCAACGGCAGCCGACTATTCTGCTCTCCCAAGAAAGCCCAGACAAATCCATCGAGTGAGCGCGGCTACTTACTCGCAAGTTTTCGCGGATCTCTAAATTCTGTCCTAGGATGGCGCGCAGATACTTCAGACCCTGACGCGAAGCGCGGTTCGCATCAATACGCTTTCGAGTCCTTGAACACCCGTAACACCGTCAGTGCCAGGATCTTGATATCCAGGGCCAGCGACCAACGACGTAGATACTCGAGATCCGAGTCAACGCGTGCACGCATGTCCTCGACAGTCTTTGTTTCGCCGCGATAGCCGCGCACCTGCGCTAGTCCCGTTATCCCGGGGGCGACCTTGTGACGGATCATGTAGCCCTTGATCAGGTGACGGTACTCCTCGTTGTGAGCGACGGCATGCGGTCTGGGACCGACGAGGCTCATGCGTCCCTGGATAACGTTGATGAGCTGCGGCAACTCGTCGAGTGAGTATTTACGAATGAAGCGGCCGAAAGTGGTGATACGCTGGTCGTCTCGCTGCGCTTGCCGCACGACAGAGCCGTCGTCTGAGGCCGACATGCTACGGAATTTATAAACGACAATCTCGCGGCCGTCGAGACCGTAGCGACGCTGCTTGAAAATGATCGAGCCAGAGGTCGTCATAGCAACCCCGACGGCCACGGCGAGCATGACGGGTGCCGTGAGCAGTATAAGCAGTGACGCGAGCGTGAGGTCGCTTATCCGTTTCACGAGCCCGTTGACGCCGACGAACGGCGTCTCGCAGAGCGCGAGCACAGGAATGCCGTCGATCACATCCGCGCGAGACTGAATCAGGTCGAACACAAAGATATCCGGAACGAAGTAGATCGATGCAGTCGTATCGTGCAGCTCGTCGAGCAGCAGCCGGGTTCGTTCTTCGCGGCGGATCGGCACAGCGATATAGATCACGTCGATATTGTGCGCGCGAACGTAACCTGGCAGATCCTGGAGTCGACCGAGTAGTTTGCTTTCGGAATTGTCGCTGGCGGCCACGCGGTCTTGGCTGCGGTCGTCGAACCAGCCGATGAGCTCTAAGCCGTTGGTTCGATGTTCGGAAATGGCCTTCGCGAGGCGTCGGCTCAAATCGCTTACGCCGGCAATCACTACCTTCCGTGTTCGTGCGGCGTTCTTGGTTAGAAATACGTACGCCCAGTACTGCGATGCGGCGATCAGCAGCGGTGTGACGACCGCCCAGGTAAGCAGGACCCTGCGCGAAAATACCGCTCCGTATTTCAGCGCGAAGCCAGCGACGGCAAGGCAACCAACCACGATGGTCCATGTGGTGAGCGATCGCTGAAGAAAGTCCCGAGGTCTTCGCGCAACGGATGGCGATGCGGCAACTATTTCGCGGTAGACCGTTAGAGTCAGGATGAACGTGAGAACGGCAAGCACGGTGTACGGGTCCTCACCGTCGACGTTCATAAGGGCCATAGTGACATAGAGAGCGAGAACGGCGACAAATGGCGGCACTAGGGTGCTTACCAGCGTGAGCCAGCCGTTTCCCTGGCTTCCGGCCGATGCAGTTCCGAACAGCATTACATCACTCTCCGCCGGTGCGGTCGATCCGCACAGCGCATTCGAATTTTTTCGCCGGTCCCCGCTTGGACCAATTCATCTAGCGTACTATCACCCGCCCGGTCGCTCAACGACAGCCTTCACGCATTCCGACTTGGAAAGGGTCGACCAGATGCCCGAGAAGCATTGCCGGGCGCGGGCTGACGGAGGCTCGGGTTGGACGTGTTGGTGCCCGAAACCTGACTGAGGGCGTCATTGGGACCCGATGCTAGCGCTCGGCGTTATGTAAATAAAACTACCGCTCGCTACTCGAGTCCCGTCTTTCGATGTGCGATATCGCGAAAACTGCTGCCGGGGATTGGTGTATGGCACGACGGGGAGTCCGGAGCACGATAGTGGTTAGCTGGACGGTGTATCCCCTCGGATTATCAGAGTAAAGCCGGCCAGATCTGCGTCGAGCGGCGACCAATGAGCCGCGATGACGGTCATTATCTACTCTATCTGACAGCATCGCTCAGGCGGCGCTGAGCACTAATGACTGGCTGCTCTTGGGTTGCTCCAAACTTTAGGGTCAGTGAGCGTGCCGCCACAATCGCGCGGGTCGTCCGTCAGTGGATCGGGAACTAAGCAAGCTGCGGATCCAGTTTTGTGCGATGGGATTGTCGGGTGGACGCTGCCTGATGAGCGTGCCAGTGAAGCTACGTTGCCTTGGTCTACGATTACGGACGGTAGGTGATGGGCTTCACGCAGTACAATATGCGCCATGACTATCCGCACTCGCTTCGCGCCGAGCCCCACGGGCTATCTCCACATCGGTAGCGTCCGCACGGCGCTTTATGCGTGGCTCTTCGCGCGCCATCACGGTGGTGAGTTCCTGTTGCGCATTGAGGACACGGATCGCGAGCGCTCTACGCAACCCGCGATCGATGCGATTCACGCAGCCATGGTCTGGCTCGGTCTCGGGGCGGACCAGGAACCGGTCTATCAGACGCAACGACTCGAGCGCTATCGTGCGCGCATCGATGAGTTGCTCGCGTGCGGCCGTGCTTATCGGTGTTACTGCACGGCTGAAGAGATTCAAGCGATGCGTGCCGAGGCTCAGGCTGCGGGGCGCAAACCTCGCTACGACGGCCGTTGTCGGACCCGTACGGAGCCTCGAGAGGGAGTGAGCCCGGTCATCCGGTTCAAGAATCCCACGGACGGCGTCGTCGTGGTCGACGACCTCATCAAGGGTCGGGTGGAGTTCGACAACGCCGAGCTCGATGACCTCATCATTGC
>JAHEEM010000263.1:0-3412 GCA_024640695.1 Rhodospirillaceae bacterium
CACGCTGGCGGCTTACCAGGCCCGGCCTGCAGACAAGCCGCGTGCCGGGCTCATCCTGATCCAGGAGATCTTCGGTTTGACGGAGCAAATGCAGCGCTGCGCGGATCGTTACGCGGAGGCCGGCTATCACGTGGTGTTGCCGGCGCTGTTTGATCGAGTGGAGCCCGGGATCGTGCTCGGTTACGACGAGTTCGAGCGGGGCGGCAAGACTGCCATGTCTATCCCGCCGCTGCAGATGCTGATGGACGTGGGCGCGGCGCGCGATGCGGTGTCCGGCGCCGGGCCCGTTGGGATCATCGGTTATTGCTGGGGCGGCACCGTGGCCTACATGGCAGCCAGCGGCCAGCTCGTCGACTGCGCGGTGTCTTACTACGGCGGCGGTATAGGGCGCTTACTGGAACGCATGCAGCCGAAGGTGCCGGTGCAATATCACTTCGGGGCCGACGACAGTTTCATTCCGCCCGACGTGATCGAACAGCTTCGATCGGCAGATCCCAGCGGCGAGATCTACGTGTACGAAGGCGCCGGTCATGGTTTTAACTGTGATGATCGTGACAGTTACGACGAAGCCGCATCCGCTCTGTCGGAAAAACGCAGTCTCGCCTTCCTGCTGCGCCACCTCAAGTAACAGCGGTTTCCCCGTCGCCTGCCGAGGCCGCCTGAATCTTTTTGGTGCAGGGCTTGCTGCCGGGGAAGACGACCGCGATCAGGTTTGTAAGAATTGCTTCCCCGCGGACGCTGCCACATCGCCGGGCGCGTCAATTTCCAGGGCCTGTATGGGTACCGTAAGACTCGCACCCGCATCAGCGATGATGCGCAGAAGAACCATGTTTAGCTGCTCAGCCAGCTCAAGGTACTCCGGCCACCGGGTCGTCCGGAGATAGGCAAAGATCTCCATTAATGCTGGGCATGCCGGTTAACGACCCTCGGAAAAATCGATGGGAACCATCCTGGCCACCAGGATGAAAAAGCCTGCTGTTTTAGCCCGTGGGCGACAATCGGACATCTGCCTACCTCGGGCCCTGATCGCTGATCGAAGGCGCCGGAAGGAATTCGGCTACGGAGCCGCGGGGTCCGCTGGCAAGCTTTTCTGCAGCTGCGGCATCCCATGCCGCGCGTGCCGGGGCAGTTTGTCTGCCTGCGGCCCAGGCTCAGAGTGGCTGTTCATGCCCGAGCCCAACGGGCCGCGAACGGGTTGTGACGCTCGTCACGGGTCGGCTTCGCAGGCTTGGCTACGATTTAAAGAATTTCCAGGAATCCGAAGCTTGCGCATATTTCTCATGCTTGTCCTTTCTGCCGTCGTGGCAGCTTGCGCCTCGGCGACTCCGCAAGCCGGCGATGAGAGTCGCTATGGCGCTAACAGGGCTCAGAAGACTGCAAGCGCCGGCCGAGTCGACACCCGGGCGCAACGATGTGTTGCGCTCGCCATGTACTGGGAGGCCCGTGGCGAAGGTCGTGAAGGTATGCTCGCGGTGGGCTCCGTCGTACTAAACCGCGTCGCCGACCGGCGATTTCCCAATTCAGTCTGTGGCGTCGTCTACGAAGGTGGTGAAACTCCGCCGTGTCAGTTTTCATGGTGGTGCGACGGGAAAAGCGACCGGCCGACCCAGGAAGTGGCCTGGTCTGAATCGCTAGGTCTTGCTTACGAACTGCTGGCGGCCCGGCCGAAGGATCCGACCGACGGCGCTCTGTTTTTCCACAACACGTCCGTGCGGCCTTCCTGGCGCCGAGAGAGGACCGCGCGCATCGGTGATCACGTGTTTTATCGATAGCGAAGCCGGTTCGCGTCTTTGGCTTCACCGTCGCCAGTGGGGCCCTGCTGAAAATGGCGACACGGTCGCCTGGCTCGATAATCGATCCGCGTTTGAACGGCTCAATGGGTTGCCGGGATCAGGCCGGCTAATCCTGACCCCGGCAATCGGAAGCTCAGCGCGTGGCCTGGCTCTTCATCTGCTCACGCTTCTTGCGCACGACTTCTTTACGGCGCTCCTTGGCTTCCTCGAAGAACTCGTCCCAGTCGTCATCAACGTCCTGTTCGTAGAGATCTTCGATGTAGACCATGGCGGTCTTCGGTGATTCGGCCCAATGGATGTATTTCCAGCCGTCGTCCGTGTTCCGTAGCACGGCGCTGACCCTCACCGTCTCACCGATAGCATTGCTGAAGCGCCGCTTCATGTGAAAACGCATTTCCCAGACGGCGATGGCCAGGTTCTCACCGATCTCCTTGACCTGGATGTCGTACATTTCTTCGCGGATCGCTTCCATGATCGGGTTTGGAACCGGGGGATCCAGGTAATCGTTGAGGCGATCCCAGCCGACAAACCACTGGGCCTGCTCTTCGGCCAGGTAAGTGGGATAGGGTTCATCCGGATCCCAGAGTCCAAGCACGGTGGCGTAGTCCTGCGAATTCCAGCGGTTGGCCGTTTCCAGTACGACCGCCTTCACGCCCGCTTCGACCTCCGGATCAACCTTAATATCGACCAAAGGCTTCACGGTCTTGTGGGCGCCGCCGAACGCGCTGCTCGCCATAAGCAATGCTCCGGCCAGGAGCGCGAATCGTGTTGCGTGGCCAGTCATTGATGTTCTCCTTTCAATCAAGCCCAGTCCTGGCCCGACTCTAACTACTCTGCAACGGTACCGATCTCCAACGGGGCCGCCAGTTCATTCCTTGGTCAGGGGTTCCGGGGTCTCAGGACGATAGGGGCAGGGCTGCGGAAACCGTCTGTTCGTCACGTTTGCGCCCTTGCAATCGCTGGCATACTCGCGGCGTCAGAACGGGTTGTTGAGGGCGAGCGTTTGCGTCTCGCCGAGATGGAGGTGTGCAAGATGGCTACAGTAGTCAGAAATTTCATTGTCTTGTTGCTGTGTGTTTCTTTGTCCGGACTTGCCTGGTCGACAGCGGCTGTCGCCGGCGTGATTGGCACGGATGACTATCTGTCAGTGCAGGAGCGGGGCGAGCGGATCGACCGCGTTCAGGCGTCCTTGCGTGAAGAACGGATCAGTCGGCAGCTCACGGCCCTCGGTGTTGATCCAGAGCAGGCCAGTGCACGCGTGGCGGCGCTCCCGAATGCTGACCTGGTGGCGCTGGATGAACGGCTCGAAGAACTGCCCGCCGGCGCTGGCGCGCTGGAACTGGTGCTGGTGGTTTTCCTGGTTTTGCTGATCCTGGACCTGACCGGGCTGACGAATATATTTCCGGGCATAGGGCCGGGCCAGGTTCGCTAGCCGCGCACCCGGTGCGGTGGGCGAGTAGTTCGCTCAGGGTCGTTATGGAGTTCGCCATCATCAGCGGGTGCAACGGGAACGGGTCGCCGGCGACCGGCCCCATCCGGATCCGACTGGTTTCCTTCGCGAGCCAGCTCAGGTTCACAAAGGGGTCCGGATCGGCCATGTAGTTGTAGGTCCATACGGC
>JAHEEM010000263.1:3422-4200 GCA_024640695.1 Rhodospirillaceae bacterium
TTTTCGGCAAGCTGTCCCAGCTCCACGGTTTGCTGGGCCGACAGGCCGGGGGGATGAACACATCGACGTCCTTGAGTCGCAGTCTGCCGCTATTCGCCTGGACCGTGAACCAGTTCCGCGTCGGCGCTCATGCCCTGCGGCAGATTGTTTGCATGAACCCCAGCCAGGCATACCAGTACGGGCAGGCCATCACGGACGTGCGCCAGGCCGCTCGCCAGCTCAGGAAGAAGCTGCTGACAGACCCTGATAGCGGCGCGTGGTTCGCCCTGGGTTTTTGGCGTATCGCCCGTCCCAGTAAGGTGCAAGTGGACCAGACCGTAGCCGCTCTGGGTGAGCACTGCGCCTATGTCGTGTACGAAGGCTTCCGGCAGTCGGCTGATGCAGCCTGGTCCGAGTGGCTGCTCTACGCGCCGATTGCCGAGCAGCGGCGACAGGTGCCGAATCACTGATCGGACTGAGGTCGCAGGTCCCACCGGTCAAGCCTTCCTTCCAAACACTTTGGTGCCCGGCAGTCGGCGCGCAGTTTCGAATCGCCACAGCCGCCGACGCCGAGTGGCGCGGTGACTAGAACCAGGCTTTCAGCCCCAGTACCAAGGACCAGCTGCTGCGGTCTTCACCGGCGTCCTTGCGCAGGTCCCGCGTGTCACCCAGGGCGGTCTCGTAGACCACGCCCAGGTAGGGTGCGAACTGCTTGGTGAATTCGTAGCGCAGTCTCAGGCCCGTCTCCAGTTCCGACGGGCCCTTGCCCACGTCCAGCTCTGACACCTGCGAAAAGGCG
>JAHEEM010000264.1 GCA_024640695.1 Rhodospirillaceae bacterium
TCGCTACTCGAATGACGACTACACGATTCGCATGACGACGAACGCGCCGATCGCAGCGCTGTTGGAGGAGCGAACATTCATTGTCGAGCGGCCGGTCGCATTGATTCTCGGGGCCGACGAATCGCTGCGGCAAGATCCGGATAAAGCGTGCCGTGAGATGTATGGCGAGACCAAGGCCTACTGGGAAGGTTGGGTCCGTGCACTGTCGATCCCGTTCGAGTGGCAGAGCGAGGTCATTCGCGCCGCCATCACGCTCAAGCTCTGCACGTACGAGGACACTGGTGCCGTGCTCGCGGCACTGACGACGTCGATACCAGAGGCTGCGGGCAGCGGGCGTAACTGGGACTACCGCTATTGCTGGCTTCGCGACAGCTACTACACCGTGCAGGCCTTGAACCGCCTCGGTGCGACGCGAACGATGAAGGAATTTCTGCGCTATCTGTTCAACATCGTCGCCGAACGGGCGCCAGACGCGCCGCTGCAGCCTGTCTACGGAATTACGGGCGCGGCAGAACTCCAGGAGAGCCAGGTCGCGAGCCTAGCCGGTTACCGGGGCATGGGCCCGGTGCGCATCGGCAACGACGCGTATCGGCAGCAGCAGCACGACGTCTACGGCGCCACGATTCTCGCGGCAACCCAGAGCTTCTTCGACCGCCGCATGGCGCAGCCCGGTAAGCGCCAGGACTTTGTCCGGCTCCAGGCGCTGGGCACGCAGGCAGTGAAGCTGTATGACCAGCCCGACGCCGGGCCTTGGGAGTACCGGGGCAGGGCCGTCACGCACACGTATTCGAGCGTCATGTGCTGGGCTGCTTGCGATCGTCTGGCAAGAATCGCGCAGCAGATCGGCGAGGCGGAACGGGCGACCGTCTGGGCTCGAGAGGCTGCGAAAATCCGCGCTGATATCTTGGCGTCGGCATGGAGCGATCGACGCAAGAGCTTCGTAGCAAGCTTCGGCGGCGCGGATCTCGATGCGAGCTTGTTGATGCTCCCGGAGCTGGGCTTTATCGAGCCGCAGGACCCGCGTTTTCTATCCACGCTTGCCGCGATCGAGGCCGAGCTCAAGCAGGGACCGTACATGTATCGGTATGCGAGTGCCGACGACTTTGGCATGCCCGAGACGGCGTTCAACATTTGCACCTTCTGGTACATCAATGCCCTGGCTGCCGTCGGTCGGCGCGAAGAGGCACGCGAGTTCTACTGCAACATGCTCGAGCGTCGTACCCGGCTCGGTCTGCTTTCGGAGGATCTCGACGCGGCAACGGGCGAGCTTTGGGGAAATTTTCCTCAGACCTACAGCATGGTCGGTATCATTATGGGCGCGATGCGCTTGAGCCAAAGTTGGGAGGAGGCATTGTGAGCCGCCTGGTGGCGGTGTCCAATCGGGTGGCGGCGCCTACGGGGGCGAAGTCGGCTGGCGGGCTCGCCGTTGGCATCCTTTCGGCGCTGCGCGCGCAAGGCGGAATCTGGTTCGGCTGGAGTGGGAAGACGACCGAGTCCGAGCCGGGTGAGACCAAACGAACGAAGTCCGGTGGGATCGAGTTCGTAACGGTCGATCTGAACGCCGCGGATTTCGACGGTTATTACAATGGCTTCAGCAACAACGCTCTCTGGCCCTTGTTCCACTTCATGCTCGGCTATTTTTCCTTCAGCCGCTCACAGTACAGTGCGTACTGCCGCGTAAACGAGTTCCTGGCGCGCCGCCTCGGGCGGATACTGGAGCCGGACGATCTGATCTGGGTTCACGACTATCATCTCCTGCCGCTCGGCGGGGCCCTGCGAGAGGCCGGAGCGACTCAGCCGATCGGATTTTTCCTGCACGTGCCTTTTCCCAACTTTGACGTGCTCAGAACGCTCCCGTGCTATACGCAGATTCTGCGCAGTCTTGCCGCATATGATGTCGTCGGATTTCAGACCGATCGAGATCTCTGGTCGTTTCAGGACTGCTTGACGCAGCCTGAGATCGGCGGGCGCGTTCGTGACGACGGGCGAATCGACGTATTCGACCGCACGTTCAGGGCTGAAGTGTTTCCAATCGGTATCGATGTCGATGAGTGTCAGCGAGTCGCCGCCGAGAATTTCCAGAGCAAGCAAGTCAAGCGTCTCGGCGAGAGCCTAAAGGGCCGCAAGCTGATCATCGGCGTCGATCGGCTCGACTACAGCAAGGGGCTGGAGCTGCGCTTTCGCGGTTTCCAGACGCTGCTCGAGGCTTATCCGGCCGTGCGCGGACAGGTCGTCTATATGCAGATCGCTCCGCCGACGCGGACCGGCGTGCGCGCATACGACAGAATCCGCGAAGATCTGGAGAAGGCGGCGGGAAACATCAACGGTCTTTACGCGGAGATGGATTGGATACCGATTCGTTATCTGAATCGCGGCTACAGCCGTGAGTTGCTCATGGCGATCCTGCGTCGCGCAATGGTCGGGCTCGTAACGCCTATCCGCGACGGTATGAATCTGGTCGCCAAAGAGTATGTTGCGAGCCAGGATCCGAAATCACCCGGCATTCCGGTGCTGTCCACGTTATGCGGAGCGGCGAAGGAGTTGACCGAAGCCGTGCTGGTCAATCCCTACGATCGGCAGGGCGTCGCCGATGGCCTGCAGCGCGCCATCGAGATGCCGCTAGGTGAGCGCCGCGCAAAACATTCCGCCATGCTGATGAAGCTGAGACGCAATGATATCCATCGTTGGAGCGAGCGTTTCATCGATGCGCTAAGCGCCTCGTAGCGCTGGCGCGCGTCAGCGGCCGAGATCACGGGCGGCTTCTCACCGGCTCGCAGTCTTCGTAACAATTTCGCAACAAAAGCGCAAAGAACCTGCAACGAAGCGGTGCTCTACTCGGGGCCTATCGGTGGACGGGACGAGCGCGCATGGGCGACTCCATAGTTGTCATACACGAGTCGCAGGAACTGCGTGAGCAAACGCAATGCTACCTTGAGACGGCAGGCTTCTTCGTTGCGGGTGCCCGCGAGCTCGCTACGGCTGAGAGCCATCTCGCGGAGATGGCCCCGTCTGTGTTGCTGCTGCAATGGATCGGCGGCGACCAGACGGAAGCCTCGATCGGTGACCTCAAATCCGGGCAGGACACGCGCGCAAGCCGGATAGTTGTCCTTGCTAAGGAAGACGAGATAAGCGAGGCGATCGTGTCGCTCGAGTACGGCGCGGACGATTGCTTGGCGATTCCGTTCACCGCTAAAGAACTCGTCGGACGTGTCAATGCCTGCTTTCGCAGGCCTCCGACCGTAACTCGACGCGAACGCGTTCGAGCCGGCCCACTGCTGCTCGACCGCGTCGCGCACCGTCTATTTGTCAGCGACGAATATGTCCCGATTGCGCCGAGCGAGTTTCGGCTGATGGAGTTCTTCATCGAGCACTGCGGTCGGGCGTTCAGCCGTCAGGAGCTCTTACAGCACGCCTGGCCCCGCAACGTTCGCGCGGGCCGCCGCACTGTTGACGTAAACGTGCGGCGCCTTCGCCAGGCATTGGAGCCCTTTGGCTACGAGCACCTGATCCAGACGGTTCGTGGCTATGGCTACCGGTTTTCACTCGAGGACCGGGATGCTGGCAATCGGTCCGTTGCTGCCGGCACGTTCTATAGCATGCCGTAACGAATTCGTAACAATTTTATCATCTTACTTAAACATCCCCTGCGTAACTTGCGAGCCTCGAGGCTGCGCCACCGCAGATCGATCGTTTAGACACAGTTGGAGACAGACGTAATGAAGACCAGGGAAGTGCTCATGCTTGGCGCCGCGGCGGTTGCTTTGGCTGCCTGCGATAGCGGCGATATCACGCTGAGCCCGACGACAGTTGATAACTCGACCAGCGGTGGCGGAGCGGCACCTGCGCCGAATAATCCGTGCGCGGCATATACCGAAGCCGGGCAGACTTTCAGCGGTCAGGTGGATGCGAATGGCAATTGCTTCTATAGCGCAACCTTCGTGAGCGACACGAAGCCGATTACCGTCAGCTCGATTACCTTCCCGAACTTCGGTGGACTGCACATCTTTGCCGATAGCCTATATATCGGCGAGGACGTGAATGCGACTGCCGCTGCGGCGGGTAAACGCATTCCGCAAGAGGGGGAAGGCACCCGGCTGAACATCGAAGCAGGCAATACGATGGTGTTTCAGGCTGCCGACAGCTATGTGCGTATCGCGCGCGGCTCGCAGATCTTC
>JAHEEM010000063.1 GCA_024640695.1 Rhodospirillaceae bacterium
CTATTTGCTCGAGCAGATCGCTGAGGTCGTTCGCAACCAGATCGATGACGTTGAGCTCCAGCGCCTGACGGGCGCTGAGGCTCTCCGCCGCGCGCACGGCGCGCTCGGCCCAGTCGGCGTTGCGGCCATGGTGCTCGGCCAGGCTGCGGATATAGGCGACCGCGTCGTTGACCGATTTACGCTCCATGGCAGTGGTCAGCTCCGGCACATCAGCCGGCTCCGGCGGGTCGGCCGCCTCGCCAGTCTCGTCAGTTGCATCAGCGGTCTCGGCTGGTGTTTCTTCCGGGGCGGTCGCAGGCGGTGCAGCCGTGGGTGCGCCGATTGCGACCGGCGTCGCAGCCCCGAGGTTCGTGGCCGGCGCCATGGCCGCGATATGGCTCGCGTAAAGGATATAGGTGCCCGCGCTTGCGGCGCGCGCGCCCTGTGGGTAGACGAAACTAGCGACCGGGACCTCGGAATCGAGAATCGCCTGGATGATGTCACGCATGGCCGAGTCCAGCCCCCCGGGGGTATCCATCTCTATGACCACCAGCGCGGCACCTCGCGCTTGCGCCTCATCTATGCCGCGGACGATGAAATCCGCTGTGGCCGGGCCGATGCCGCCATCGAGTGTGAGCAGCGTCGCGGTCCCCGGGTCGCCGCTCGGCGGAGGGGCGGGGGCGGGCTCTTGGGCACGCAACCATACGAAGCAGCCCAGGCTCAGGATCGCGACCAGCGTTACCCGTCGCAGTGTTGCGGACTTCCACGACATCGATCCATCATAGCAGGGTCCGGCCCTGGAGCCGGCGCCGTGAAGCGCGCCTATCTTTGCACTGGGTCAGGTGGGTTTGTATAGTCGCGCACCTATGACGCAGACGATCCCTACAGGAAACTGGCACCCGGCCAGCTGGCAGAGCCGTGAGGCCAGCCAACAGCCGATCTACCGTGACCAGGCCAAGCTCGAGGACAGCATCGCGCAGCTCAGCCAGCTGCCGCCGCTGGTCACGAGCTGGGAAGTCGAAGCCCTCAAAGGCCACCTTGCGGCGGCTCAAAGCGGCGAAGCCTTCCTGCTGCAAGGCGGCGACTGCGCCGAGAGCTTTGCCGACTGCACATCAGACTTCATCGTGCAGAAGCTCAAGATCCTGTTGCAGATGTCGCTAGTGCTCGTCATGGGCCTTAGAAAGCCAGTGATCAGAGTAGGGCGCATGGCCGGGCAGTATGCGAAGCCGCGCAGCGCCAACCTCGAAACCAAAGATGGCGTCGCTTTGCCCAGTTACCGCGGCGATCTCGTCAACCGGAATCCGTTCACGCCGGAGGATCGCGAGCCTGATCCTACGCTCATGCTCCGGGCTTACGAACGGGCTGGATTGACGATCAATTTCGTCCGGTCGCTCGTTGATGGCGGTTTTGCAGATCTGCACCATCCAGAGAACTGGGATCTGAAGTTCGTCGGTGACTCGCCGATGGCCGAGCAGTATCACAAGATCGTTGAGTCGGTATCGGACTCCCTGGAATTCTTCGAATCCGTCACCGGCGACGCAATGCACACCCGCCGTGTGGAGTTCTATACCTCGCACGAAGGCCTGCACCTGCCGTACGAGCAGGCGCAGACGCGCTTCCTGCCGCACCGCCAGCGCTGGTATGACCTCACAACGCACTATCCGTGGATCGGGATGCGCACTATCGAGCTGGATGGCGCGCATATCGAGTTCTTTCGCGGTATCAGCAACCCGATTGCCGTGAAGGTCGGCACCGGCGTGAGCAACCCACAGCTGCAGGCGATGATCCACGCCTTGAATCCGCAGAACGAGCCGGGCCGACTGACGCTGATTACGCGCTTCGGCGCCAAGCATATCGAGGAGCATCTGCCGCGAGTCATTCGCGCCGTGCGTTCGACGGGCACCCGCGTGCTCTGGGTCTGCGACCCGATGCACGGTAACACCGAGTCGACGGTGGAGGGCTACAAGACCCGACGCTTTGACAACATTGTCGCAGAGCTCACGGCCGCCTTCAGGATTCACAAGGAGGCGGGCAGCTACCTCGGCGGCGTGCACCTCGAGCTCACGGGCGACAACGTGACGGAATGCATTGGCGGATCGAGCGGTCTGACCGAAGCTGATCTCGCGCGCGCCTACAAGACACAGGTCGACCCGCGGCTGAACTACGATCAAGCCATGGAAATCGCCATGCTGATCGCAGGGTACGTCCGCGCAAACGGCTGATTCTGGCCGGTGGCGGAGGGCACCCTCGAGAGCGCTTTTCCAAACGACACCTGGCGTCCCGTCTGAAGCCGGCGAATCTTTGTGGCCTGCTTCGATCTCAACTGCCGCCGCTGTCCGCGACTCGCTGCGTTCCTCAACGATCTAACCGGCCAGCACCCAAAGTACTGGAACAAGCCTGTGCCGCCGTTCGGCGCCGCAGCGGCCAGATTGCTGATCGTCGGTCTCGCGCCGGGACGTCACGGCGCAAATGCCACGGGCCGGCCGTTTACGGGTGATTTTGCCGGCCTGCTGCTTTACCGAACCTTACATGAGCTCGGTCTGTCGAGTGCACCGGAGTCCGCAAGCGTCGATGATGGGCTCGAACTTATCGCGTGCCGGATCACGAACGCCGTAAAATGCCTACCGCCACAGAACAAACCGACGACCGCTGAAGTGAACACCTGCAATACCTACCTGGCCGCCGAGCTCGAATCCCTGCCAAGCGGCGCTGTCGTGCTGGCGCTAGGGACGGTGGCGCACCGCGCCGTGCTTAGGGCAACGGGCTTTAGGCAAGCTGACCGCCCATTTGCGCATGGCGCAGTTCACCGGCTTGGAGAGGATCGCTGGCTGGTCGATTCCTATCATTGCAGCCGCTACAACACGCAGACGCGGCGGCTCACACCTGAGATGTTCCGCGCCGCGCTGTTGGAAGCCAAGCGGCTCGCATTGGCGACGCCATGACCCGACAAACCGCTCCGCGGAGCATAGCCAAGCCGTTTGAGCCGGAGCGAGTAGTCAAGCATTTGACGCATCGTCCGGGCGCCTACGAGATGCTCGATGCCAACGACGAGGTCATCTACGTTGGCAAGGCCAAAGATCTTCGCCGTCGAGTCTCCAGTTATTTCCAGGGTAGGGCGCAAAACGCCAAGACCATGGCGCTGGTGAATCTCATCGCCGACGTGCGGGTAACCGTTACCCGCACCGAGGCCGAGGCACTGATGCTCGAGTACAACCTGATCAAGCAGCACAGTCCGCGCTTCAACGTGCTGCTCCGGGACGATAAGAGCTATCCATTCATTTACGTCAGCAGCGACCAAGCGTATCCGCGCTTATCGTTCTATCGCGGAACGCGCAAGCGCACGGGGACGATGTTCGGCCCGTACCCGAGTGCCGGTGCCGTCAGAGAAACGCTGCGTCAATTACAGAAGCTCTTCCAGCTTCGCCTGTGTGAGGACAGTTTCTTTGCGAACCGCAGCCGGCCCTGTCTGCAATATCAGATCAAGCGTTGTAGCGCTCCCTGTGTCGGTGCGATCTCCGAGGAGGACTATCGACGCGACCTCGAGTCGGCGGTTCTGTTCCTAAAAGGCAAGAATCAACTCGTCACCAAGCGCCTCGCCGAGCGCATGGACGCGGCCGCTGCCGCGCTCGACTTCGAACGCGCCGCGGAGTTTCGCAACCAGCTTGCGCGACTCAAGGCAATGGAATCGGAGCAGCTGGTCGTAAAGTCGGCCGACGACTTCGACGTGATCGGCGTCATTGAGGAGCAGGGCCTGCACTGCGTTACGGTGATGTTCTTCCGCGGGGGGCGGTTGATCGGCAGCCGCACCTATTTCCCTCGCGTACAAGGCCAGCCCGAAGCGCACGAAGTTGCCAGGGCGTTTTTATTACAGTATTACCTCGCGCACGAGGCGCCGAAGGAGATTCTGATCAGCGATCCGGTAATGGACGCCGTGACTATCGCCGCGGTGCTGGCAGAGCGCGCAGGAAGACGCGTCTGCGTCCGGCACCGGGTCCGCGGTGACCGCGCGCGCTGGCTCGAGATGGCGCTCGCCAACGCGCAGCATGCTGCGAGCCTGCGACTCAAGACCAGTGCTACGCTGACCCGGCAGTTCGAGGAGCTTGCCGAGGTTCTGGGTCTGGACGAGGCCCCGGCGCGGATCGAGTGCTTCGATGTCAGTCACACGAGCGGTGAGGCAACAAGTGCCTCCTGCGTCGTATTCGGCCCCGAGGGCCCGTTGAAATCTGACTACCGACGTTTCAATATTGAAGGCTTAGCGCCCGGTGATGATTACGGAGCCATGACACAGGCTCTGCGGCGTCGCTACGCGCGCTTGCGCAAGGGCGAGGCCCCGTTGCCGGATATGGTATTGATCGATGGTGGACGCGGCCAATTGTCGGCCGCTGCAGAAGTTTTCGCGGAATTTCAGCTAGAAGGCGTAAAGTTGATAGCAGTAGCCAAAGGAAGGGCGCGCCGACCCGGCATGGAGCGTCTCTATATGCTCGACACTATTGAACCTGTTCGATTGCCGCCGGGGTCGCCGGCGTTGCGGTTGATCCAGCAGGTGCGCGATGAGGCGCATCGATACGCGCTGATCAGTCATCGAGCGCGGCGGAAGAACAAGAAGGTTGGTTCGCCACTTGACGACATTAAAGGCCTGGGCCCAAAACGACGGCGTGCCTTGCTGCGCGAATTCGGCGGCCTGCAGGCCGTTTCCAAGGCGGGCATCGCAGAACTCGCTGGCGTCAAAGGTATCTCCCGAAACCTGGCCGAATCAATCTACGAGCAGCTTCACGCGGGCTGAACGATGATCTTCAACCTGCCAAATACGCTGACCTGGTTCCGTATTATCGCGGTCCCGCTGGTCGCGATTATATTTTACCTTCCCGTGCCCTGGTCGGGCCCTGCAGCGGCTCTGCTGTTCGGATTCGCCGGGATAACCGACTGGCTCGACGGTTACCTCGCACGGCGGTTTGACCAGACCTCCAACTTCGGCGCTTTCCTTGACCCGGTCGCTGACAAGCTCATCGTCTCGACTGCGTTGGTTCTGCTGGTTCAGCGCGACCCATCGCTGCTCAATACGCTGATCGCCGCTGTTATCATTGGCCGTGAGATCACGGTATCGGCTCTGCGCGAGTGGATGTCGGAGCTAGGAGCGCGCGCCCACGTCTCGGTCACGTTTTTTGCGAAGTGGAAGACGACCCTGCAGATCTTCGGCATCAGCTTCATGCTCTACCGGGACCCGCTGCTCGGGCTGCCGATCTACGCTATTGGCATGGGTCTCATGATCGTCGCCACGGCGCTCACGATCATGTCGATGCTCGATTATCTCAAGGCTGCCTGGCCGATCATGCGAGGACAGGACTAGGCCGATCTACAGATCGTCACAGTCGCCCGGCATCCTGGTTTTGTTGGGGGCGGTCGCCTGCCGTAAGTAGCACAATAGGTCGGAACGCTGCCCGGCGTCCTCGAGGCCCCGAAATACCATATTGGTGCCGCGAACGACGCCAGCTGGACTGGTGATGAACGCCATTAGCGATCCCAGTTCCCAGGTCAAGTTCGACGCCCGCATGGCATCGCTGTAACCGTGAATGTAGTTGGCCGAACCCGCGCGCCGGCCGAACAGGCCGTTGAGGTTTGGCCCGGATTTGTCCCAGACATCCGCGATGTGTGAGTGGCAAGCCGCGCAGTGCTGTTGAAACAGCGCATAGCCACGCTCGTACTCCGCAGCAGATGCGCTCAGTGCGGTCAGCCCGAGGCTGACGCTCCCGATGAGGCCAGCAAGGCGGCATGCGCCGCGCCTAAGGTCGTAATCATGAATCAACATATTGAGTGTCCTTAATCTAACGGGTGCGGTACTCAAGCCGATTGCCGCAGCACGTTCTCGATCGTCGTGCCCTCGTCATCGAGGATCACCCAGGCCGCATTACGCCCCGCGAGACCGTGCACGGAGCCGCCGGGATGCGACCCTGCGCCCGTGAGATAGAGCCCCGGGATGGGCATACGGTGACTTGCCCAGCCGAAGACCGGCCGCATCGCGCCATTCTGGGCCGCGTAGTTGGAGCCGCCGTGGCAGCTGCCGCCTACGTTGTTGACGTTGCGACCTTCGATATCCAACGGGCTTTGCACGTACATGGCGGTAATGTTGTCGTCCTCAAGATTTCGCGTGTACGGTCGCCACGAGTCGATGAGGTCTTGAGCCACGTCATGCTTGATCTCGTCCCATTTAATCGCGCCGCCATCAGCGAGCGCATAGGGGAAATGGGTCAGTATCCGCACGGTATGCCCGCCGTCGGGGCAGCGCGACGGATCTTCGAGCGACTGGACGATACATTTGGAGCCTACGCCTTGGCGCGTAACGATACCCTGGCGGCAGTCGGCTAGATGCTTCAACTGCTCTTCATAGGTATTGATGATGTTGCCGCAGCCTGGCCGCCAGTCGCCGTGCACATTAAAAAGAGGCGCTTCTTTGACGTCGAGCATGACGTTGAACATTGACAGGATGTCGGGCTGCCAGTTCTGGATATTCTCGACGAACACCTCCGGCAGGCTGTCTTCCGGGCACATCGTCAGAAGCTGCTGAACGTGCGCGCTGGAGATCACCCCGCGACGCGTGCGATAGACATCACCGTCTGCGGTGACGACACCCGCGGCGCGGCCGTTCTCTACGATGAGCTCGACGACGAATTTTCGCGTCAACACCGGGCAGTTATATTTCTCCAGCAGCTGCGTAAGTGCGGCCGGAATTGCGCCCGTGCCGCCGATGATCGTGTTGTTGCCGCGCGTCTGACGACCGAAATCGCCGGCGCCGTTGTCGCCTGTTCCGATATCGTCACTCGGCTGACGACCGCGCGCGAAATCCAGTATCCACGCGCGAACGTGCTCGTTTTCGTAAAACTCTTTGACGGTATCGACACAGCGGGCTTGCCTACGCTTAAGGAAAGTGGCGCCTCGTGGATGCTTCGCAGCAAGCTCCTCGATGGTTGGCCCGTAGCCGATGGGTGTTCGCCTGAACGAGCCTAGCGACGGCCCATCCTCTTTCATGAGCGTCAGGTAGGTCTGCGCGTCGCGCTTGGAGAAACGCGCGATTTCCGCTGCAGTCTTTTCGGGATCGAGCCACATCGGCAGGATCTCGCCGTCATAGAACTGGCTCAAGCGGACCATGCCGTCGAGCCTCGACAGCGGCGCGTACTCGACACCCCAGCCCTCTAAATCGAGCTCCCGATACACGGGACTGTTGAACAGGCCACCAGGGGTATTACAGCAAGGCTCGTGCAGCATGCTCGTGCCGGTTACGTGCTCCGTCGCCGTGTTTCCACCCGCAGCGGCCTTCGCCTCGAGGACCGCGACGTCATATCCCGCTCTCGCGAGGTAGGCTGCGCAGATGAGGCCGTTATGGCCGCCGCCGGCGACAATATAGTCGTAGGTCCCGCCGCTCGCGCCCGATGCCTGTGCATACAAAGGACGAGCCTTTGTCGCGGCAAGCGCCATGCCGCCGGCTGCGGTCGCCAGCTTCAAAAAATCTCTGCGAGTCTCGCCGTCATGCTGGTCCGTCATGTGTTCCCCCCTCAGGCAACAAGGATATTCTTTTAGCTCTCGGCCCAAGATGCGTGCATTCGCATGCACCCATTCGTGGGCCGTATTTAAAGATGCAATAGGCTATTCCAATTTATTGGAAAGCGCGGAATCCCTCGGTTCGGCCGGCTTCGACTCTGCGCGAACTGCCAACGGGTCGCCAGACACCGATGGCGAGAGACTGCCACAACTTAGCGGGCGATGCATCCTCGGCGGGCGATTCTCCGGGTGGGAAGAGACAGTGGCAACGAGTCTAGAACCTGGAGCTAGCCGCGCCTCCCAAGGGATCCAGACAGGTTATGTCTCCGCCCTCTGGCGAGCCCCGTCTCATGGGGTGTACCGGATCCCCCGAAGTGTTCTAAAATTAGCGCAATGACGAAGCGGGTGTAGCTCAGTTGGTAGAGCGCGACCTTGCCAAGGTCGAGGTCGAGAGTTCGAGCCTCTTCACCCGCTCCATTTTTTTATCACTTCGTGGCACACAGCCTGCCGCGATATGCGCCCATGACCGTTGCGGCGCAGTCCAACATCATTTTGATGTCAGCCTAGACAGCGAACCGTTAACCAGACGCGATTCGAATATGCGTATGAGGCTATATCGACTGCTGGTCGTCTCAGTTGTGTTGCCGGCGTTTACAGCGTGCTCTCCGTTGACGCTGCTTAATGCAACTGTTGGCAAAAGCGAATTCGCATCGATATTGGCGGTCCGGTTTGGCGCTGAGCCCCGTCAAGAATTAGACATTTACGTTCCAAAGAATCGCACATCGCCGTCTCCCATAGTTATGTTTTTTTATGGGGGGAGTTGGCAAGGCGGCGAACGCTCCAAATATCTTTTCGTAGCAAATGCCTTAGCGAGTCGCGGCTACGTCGTGATCGTACCCGACTATCGCGTGTTCCCGGACAACCGATTTCCCGACTTCGTCGAAGATGGTGCGAAAGCGGTGCGATGGAGTTTGGATAACGCTACCAATTTCGGCGGCGACCCGGCCCAACTGTATCTAATGGGGCACTCAGCGGGCGCCCATCTCGCCGCAATGCTCACGCTAGATGAGCGGTATCTGGCAGCAGAAGATATCTCCTTGGATCGGATCCGCGGCACCATCGCTCTGGCCGGCCCGTATGCGTTCTATCCATCTCAGACTGGAAGCGTTGCTGCAATCTTCGCCAATCTTGCGGACGAAAACGAAGCGCGACCGATCGTGTTCGTGGGCGGAAATGAGCCACCGATGCTGCTGCTTCATGGGCAGGATGATGAAACGGTGCTGGTTGCCAACACGCTCAATCTGGCTGAGGCCATTCAACAGGCTGGAGGAAGCGCGTCTCACATCATCTACCCCGACGTCGGACACATCGGCATCGTGCTCGCGCTTGCGAGGCGTTTCAGACACATCGCGCCAGTTCTGAACGACGCCGTCGCATTCATCGAGGCTCAGCGCTTGCTTACTGCAAGACTGCAGTCATCGGCTGCGAGGCACTAGTCGAGGCTATTGAGATCATGTCGGTGACACCGACGCTTGCGACAAGGCCAGCTCCCTTTGCCGAGCCTGCTTTAGCGGCCGGACGCCACATTTTGCTCGAGTTGTCGGTGGAACCGAGCTACTGTGAAAGGGAATGCTGTCAGTCTAGGAGGATCGATGAAACTAACAAAAATTGGACAAATGCTATATCTGGCAACACTGGCACTGCTCTCGACGCAAGCGGCAGGCCAAGCTATCGGCGGGGCAGCAGCCGCCCGGCCCGTGCAAGGTGACCCGGGCGTCTTTTCCTCAACGGTGTTGGACGAAGCCTTGTTTCGGACGGGCCGCAACTATGCAGCGCCGGGCGCAACGCGCAGCCTGCATCGCCATGCGGACCTCAGCTACCACATCTTTATACTCGCAACAGGCACGCTGCGCCTGGAGATCGAGGGCCAGGCACCGCGACTCATCGGGGCAGGCGAGATTGTCTCGATTCCGGCTGGGGCTAATCACACGTTCACGAATATCGGTGGAGATACCGCGACGTTTATAGAGATCTTCGGGAAGCCGGTCGACTGAACCAACGCCGTCGACCGTGATTGCATCGAGATGCTGTAAGAGTCCGGCAGCCGCACGGGCGCCGGGCTCTTGAGAAGCTCTCTCTAACAGCAGCCGGTGCGTCTATCGTTACGCCCGGTCGCGCGGCTCAGCCCATCAGAAGGTCGGGCAGCCAGGTCGCGATCTGCGGAAAAAAACTCAGAATGACGATCGCAAGGGCCATGATCAGCGCGTACGGCAGTGCGCCGTTCAATATGCGTGGCAGCGGCACGTCGGGAACAATTCCGTTGATCACGTAAAGGTTTAGCCCTACCGGTGGGGTGATCAGCCCAATTTCCATGTTGACCGTCAGCACCACAGCGAACCAATATGGATCGAAGCCTGCCTGGGTAATGATCGGCAGCAGTATCGGCGCGGTCATCACGATGACGGCGACCGGCGGCAAAAAGAAACCGGCAACGAGCAGGAACAAGTTGACCGCAGCCAACAGAACCCAGCGACTGACCTCGAGAGCTGCGATCCATTCAGCGACGCTCTGAGTGATGAACAGGCTCGACAGCGTATAACTGAATAACGCCGCGGCACCAATGATCATCATGATCATTACGCTCTCGCGTGTGCTGCTCTTGACAATCGCCCAGAGCTTACGCGGTTGCCAGATTCGATAGATGACGGCAACCAGCACGAAACAGAGCATCGCGCCGACGCCGGCGGCCTCGGACGGCGTGGCGACACCACCGTAGAGAACGTAGAGGATGCCGAGCACGAGCAGCAAGAACGGCAGCACGCGGGGCGCACGCTCGAGTTTCTCGCGCAGCGTGAAATGCTGCGTAATCTGCTGTATCGATGCACCGTGTCGTTTGGCGTAGTACACCGACCAGGCAATGAACATCAGCGTCAGCATGATGCCCGGCAGCACGCCGGCCATGAAGAGCCGCCCGATCGACGTGCCGGTCGATATGCCATAGACGATCATCGTCACGCTCGGTGGAATCAGAATACCGAGCGTTCCGCCCGCGGCAATCGATCCGGTTGCGAGCTCGTCCGGATAACCGCGCTTGCGCATTTCGGGTATGCCCATCCTACCGATGGCCGCGCAGGTCGCCGGCGACGATCCGCTCAAGGCTGCAAAAATCGAGCAAGCACCGATGTTGGAGATTGCAAGGCCGCCCGGTATCCGCGTGAGCCAGCGCTCGAGTGCGCCATACAGATCGGCGCCGGCGGGTGAGGAGGCGACCGCTGCGCCCATCGCGATAAACATCGGGATTGATACTAGCGTGAAGTCGGAAAGTCCCGAGAAGAACAACTCGCCTATGAAGCTGAGACTATAAAAGCCCTCGAACCAGACAAGAAATCCCATCGCAACGATGCCGAGCCCGAATGCCACGGGGATTCCCGTTGCAAGGACGACGATGGTTGTCAGCGCCATCAGCAAGCCTGCGGCCAGCGGGCTCACTCCAACTCCTCCGGCGGCATCAGCTCGGCAGCGCCGACCTCGCGGCCCGTGACGAGGCAGACGATGTCCGCAGCGTACTGCAGAGTGAGCAAACCGAGTCCGATCGGCAGCGGTAGCAGTGGTATCCACAGCGGCGGCGCCCACACCGAGGGGGTCACCCAGCCTTCAGTCCAGGCCTCGTGAAAATACGTCCAACCGGTCCAGGCCAGCACGGCACAACACAACATGCCGAGCGTCGCTGCGACGAATGCCAGCAGCTTCTTACCCCGTTCGCCGAGATAGTGCGGCAGCAGATCAACGTTGACGTGCCCACGCGTCAGCAACACGTATGGGCTGCCTAGCAGCGTTGCCGCGACGATGGCGAAGGTGACGAACTCATTCTGCCAGATCGTGGAGGCGCCCAGCCCGTAGCGTATGACTACCATCTGGCAGACGACTACGCACGCGCAGACCAGGCAGAACGCGGCCAGCGTGCCGCAAAACCGAGAGATCCCGTGGATCCCGGCAATTAGCTTATCCAGCATCAGACTGCGTCGACCCGCTTACTCGACGGCAAGGGCTTGCTGGATCAGCGCCGCACCGCCTTCGACCTCCTCGGAGAAGGTCTTGTAAGACGTTTGCAAAGCGATGTCTTTCCAGGCCTGCGTTTGCTCGGCTGACATATGCACGACCTCTACGCCGGCGGAGCGGAACTGCGCTTCCATCTCGAGATCGAGCGCTTTGGCTTTCTCGTAGAAATAGTCTTCGGCGACCTGGCTTGCAGCGACAAAGGCGGCGCGCTGTGCCTCGTTGAGCCGGTCCCAGCGGCGTTTCGAGATTAGCACTGGCTCGTACATGAACCACAGCGCATTCTCGCCGGGCGCAGTCATGCAGCGGGTATGCTCGTAGATTCGATACGAGTCGAAACTTGCGGAGCTCGTGTTGGCGGCATCGAGCACACCCGTCTGCATCGCCGTATAGATCTCAGAACTCGGCATTGAGGCGATGGATGCCCCGGCTGCTACGAGCATTCTTTCGAATGCGGGCCCGGCTGCTCGAATGACCTGGCCCTGGATGTCCTGCGGCCACAAAATGCATCGCTGTGTCGATGCGAAGCCGCCCGCAAGCCACGCATCCGCGAGAACAATGGCGCCCGCGTCGCTGATGACCTGCTTAATCGAGTTCATGAAAGGTGAATCATTCAGACGCCGCGCATGATCGTGATTCTTGACGAGGCCCGGCATCAGCGTCGCGTTGAACTGTGGGTGACGACCGCTGGCGTAGTCGAGGGGGAGTGCGGTGATATCGAGCTGACCTCGGACGATCGCCGACCACTGGTCGGCTGCTTTGAATAGCGATTGGCCCGGATAAACGCGGATGGTGACACCGACATTGGCGTCATTGACCTCTCGGGCAACAATCTGCACCATCTCGTCGCGCACGTCTCCGATCCCGCCCGGCCATTGGTGTGACGCCCTGATGATCATCTGTGCCTGGGCGGCAGCTGCGGACAACAGTAGAACCAATGCTATTAGGCCCTGGGCCGTGACGCGCCTGGGCACGCTTGACGAACTCGAGTTCAAATAGGCGGTCATTTGCTGTCTTTATCTCCGAACGGTTGTTTATCTCGTCAGCGGACCATCATGAGTCAGAATGCGACCCGTGGGGCGACGTCGCGGACCCGCTCGTAATTGTCCCAATGTTAACGTAAACGCCTCCGTGTACCCGCGCCCCCGCAGCGAGCGCCTCGCCGCGCGGTCATCTGCGGAATCACATCGCCGCCGGTTCAGAACCCGCCGTGATGACGGACCACGGATAAGGGTAAGAGTATAGCCCGTTTTGCCTGGTGCGGAATGCCAGCCAGGGCAGGGCGTGGGCCGCTACTTTGGGGTAAGATTGGTTCTATGACTCTATACCCTGGACGGATTCTTCTGGCGCTGGCAACGCTGCTGGCCGCACCCTTGGCGCTCGCTCACGGCATCTCCGGAGACGACCAGGCCTTTCTGATCAATAACCCCGGAGCGCACATCGGGCCCTACATTTATCTCGGCGCCAAGCACATGGTGACGGGCTACGATCACCTTCTGTTCTTGGCTGGCGTGATCTTTTTTCTCTATCGGCTGCGCGACGTCGCCCTGTACGTCACGCTGTTTGCGGTCGGACACAGCACGACGCTGCTGCTCGGCGTTTTGGGCGGATTCCATGTAAGCCCGTACCTCGTCGATGCCGTGATCGGTCTGTCGGTCGTCTACAAGGCCTTCGAAAACCTCAATGGCTTCAAAGCACTCGGCTGGCAGCCGAATACCAAGGCCGCTGTGCTGATTTTCGGATTTTTCCACGGCTTTGGTCTGTCGACGAAATTACAGGATCTCGCCATCTCCCCAGACGGCCTGGTGCCGAACATGCTGTCGTTCAATGTTGGTGTCGAAATCGGCCAATTCCTCGCGTTGAGCCTGATCCTGATCGGGCTCAATGCCTGGCGTGCCACGGGCAGTTTTATGCGCCATGCGTTCACGACGAACGTCGCGATCATGAGCGCGGGATTCATGCTCATGGGCTATCAGCTCACAGGGTACTTGGTCACTTAAGAGTGCCCTATGCGCGTGCGCGGCGCGCAGGTGTGCTACATTTCCGTTCCGCGAGGCTAGGTGGCAGAGTGGTCATGCAGCGGCCTGCAAAGCCGCGGACGCCGGTTCGATTCCGACCCTAGCCTCCATTTGACCTTCCAATAGGGTCCCATAACGTCCCAGACCTTCCACAGAATCCCGTATATAAGCCATTCTCTGGTCCTACGGGGTCCAAGACCGTACGTTGACAGCCAGGGGTAACCAGGGGTAACCAGGGGTAACTTTCTAAGGGTAACTGGCCAACCCGAAAAGAGTTACCCCATGTTGACTTATATTAAGGTTCGCAACGCCAAGCCCCGTGAGAAGCCCTACAAGCTCATGGATGAACGTGGCCTATACCTTCATGTGCAGCCAAATGGGGGGCTACCAAATAGCGAAGGGAGGGGAGAGGAGATAACTTCCGATCTTTCACTCCTCCAGCACCAGTCATGCAGAATACCCCCCCTCGCTGCCGAAGCGGGATTGCAAGGTTGTCATGTACAATCATTTAGCGCCTGAGACCTCGTGAGTTCACCTACGGATGTGGCAGTTCATGGGTCAAGCCCGGGTGGCGGAATGGTAGACGCAGCGGACTTAAAATCCGCTGGCCGCTTAGGCCGTGCCGGTTCGAGTCCGGCCCCGGGCACCATTATATTCAATGCATTACACGCTCTTCTTAAGAGCTAACTTACCCACGCCTATGCGAACGAATTATCGTCAGGCTTGCCCTAATGGGGGAAACTACCGATAGAAAACTTCGGTATCTAGCTTTAAAAGTCGAATGACTCTCATTAAGCCCTAGCGGGTTGGTTCTTGATGGCGAGATGTCACTTTCCACACTGCGATCGCGTTTCAGCAAGTGAGCATCCTTTGCACCGAGTTTCGCTGTGCGAGCGCTGCCATGCGCTCGTTGAGAAATACGGGCACCCGCGCTCCCTAGGCGACCTCAGCAGCTTCATCGCGCTGGCGCTGCTCAGATTTGGACCAAGCAAAGTACGCGCAGCCCTGCGCAGGCTCGAGGACGTGAGCTGGCAAGATTAGGCGGCCGAGTTTCTCAGCGATCTAGCCATGCAAAGGCGCAAAGCGCGCGCTGACCCAGCCGGCAGCGGCGCCGAGGCGACCCTTAAGTCGCCACGACGCCGCTAATTCCGCCGTTGGTCATTACCTTTTTTAAGTCGTTTCCACGTAGCATTAGTACGCCCGTAAAAACTTTAAAATCAGCAAGTT
>JAHEEM010000265.1 GCA_024640695.1 Rhodospirillaceae bacterium
ACCGAATCTTATGCCTACTCGATCGGCGCTCGCGTCAGTGACTTTATTGCCGATCTGAGACGGCGACGGGCACATATCGAGCAGTTGCCGCAGCGCATTATCCTCGTCGACGCAACCAAAAAACCGATGGGTGCGGTAGAGATCGCCGACGTGCTGCTGGCCGAGTCGGAGACCGCCTTGGCTAGCCTGAGCCAGGCCGTCGAGCCCGTGCATGTCGATGCAACGCTCGACGAGCTCGAGGACTATTTCAGGCGCTACGAGACCCTCGGAGCCCCGGTTGTGGACCTGAGCGGCAGACTCGTCGGCCGCCTCCGCCAGCACGCCGTTCTCGATGCAATCTCCGAACGCGCCCAGGAGGAGCAGCTCAAGGTTCAGGGCATCGTCGGCGGTGAAGAGCTGCGCCATCTTTCGGTCGCAACACGCTCGAAGCGCAGGCTGTCCTGGCTCAGCATCAACATTCTGCTCAATATCATGGCCGCGAGCATCATCGCACTCTTTCAGGATACGATCAGTGCGGTTATTGCGCTGGCCATATTTCTACCGATCGTCTCAGACATGAGTGGCTGCTCCGGCAACCAGGCGATCGCCGTAACGATGCGCGAGCTCACGCTCGGCATCATCAAGCCGCGCGATGCGCTGCGTGTCTGGTGGCAGGAAATTTCCGTCGGTTTACTGAACGGGCTCGCGCTCGGCCTGTTGCTGGGCGTGGTCACCTATCTGTGGCAGGGCAGCGCCGTGCTGGGCGCGGTTGTCGGCGTTGCGCTAGCGCTCAATACGCTCATCGCCGTGTCGATCGGCGGCACAGTGCCGCTGCTGCTCAGAGGCATCCGGGCGGACCCGGCAATCGCGTCGGGCCCCGTACTTACGACAATCACCGACATGTGCGGCTTCTTTCTCGTGCTGGGCCTCGCGACGCTCGCGCTGCCATGGCTCACTTAGAGAGATCGCGCTGGCGGGCACACAGAGTCACTCTGGTCAGTCTTTCTCCACAGTGTAGAGAAGATCCATCGAGCGATAGTCGCCCGAGCGCGTCTCGAGGCTGTAGCGGTCGTTGAGATCGAATCGCATCAGCAGTCCGCCGAGGCGATTGAATAGGCCGTACGTGTAGCGGATATAAACGCGCGGGCTCAAACGCTTTCCCGCCATGATCTCGCCCGTATCCACGCTGGTCGCCTGCACGCTGAACTCGTCCAGGCCGAACGTCTCGCCGACGCGCTGAATGACCGGCAGCGCCTGCTGCAGCCCCATCGCGAATGCCGCACTTTCAAGCGTTGCCGTCTCCGCATCGCCCGAGGCCGACAAAGGACGGCCGAAAAGCAGATACGACAGCGCGTCGGCTTCGCTCATGGCGGGCTCGGAGAAGACTCGCGTCACCGGAGCCTCTACCGTGCCGCTGAGCTGAACCCCGGCCGTGATCGTCTCCATGCGTCGAACGGCGCGCACATCCAGATTAGGGTTCGTGACTGGCCCCGCGAATACCAGCTGGCCCTGATCGATCTGCAGGGTCTGACCGTAGGCTGCGTACTGGCCCGACAAATTGACAGTGCCAGACGCGACTGCATCTCTGCCGGAGTCGTAAACCAAGCCCATTGCGCCGGATAGAGCCACGTCGAGGCCGGCGCCCGTATATCTGACATCGTCGCCCAGCCCGACGCGAATATCGGCATGGACATTGAGCGGCCGCGGCTGCTCTGGCCTAGCGGCACCATGAACGACAGTGTCCGGCGAGGGCTCGACGGCCTGCGGCGGCAGCTCCTCGAGCAGCAAACGTGCGCGTGGTATCAGGAACGCGCCGCTCACTTCGATGTTTGGCAACGCGGCACGCACCTCGAGTGACGGCGATACGACGATCTCTGCCTCCGGCAAGCGCACGGCCTGCAAGCCGCTGCCGTACACCTGCAACTGTGTCGGCCACCCGGCTTCGGGATCGACTTGCGTTGTGCCGGCGATGTTGACTAGGCCCTCGCCTACGATGCCGGAGCCCTGCAGCAGCAGCTCTAATCCGTCCGAGCTGGACACTTCGGCCTCGATGTCCTCGACCAACAGGCCCAATCGTGGCACGGCGACGTGGCCACCCGTCCAGCGCGCCTGACCGCGAATGTCGGGTGATCGAAGCTGGCCACCCAGCGCCAGGTCTATGCTAGCCGTGCCCCCGACTTCGCCAACATCCGGGCTCAGCAGCGACAGCATCGCAAGATCGGACCAGCGGCCCGAAATCGTGGCGTCGATCCCGGGTTGCTCCGCCCAGAGCTCGATCAGGGTCGCATCGACGTCTACGCGCGCGCCGGCGCCTCCCTCGAACGCTGCCGTCATTTGCAGATCACCGGGCTCCGTCATACCCCCGCGGACCTCCAGCGCATCGATGGGTATCTCCAGGGGCGGCTCGTCGGATTCGCGGTACGTAATCACCGTATCGGTGCCGCGAGCCTCGAAGCTAGCGGTCGGCCTCGCCAGCGGGCCGCTAAGACTCAGGCGCGCGTCGTAGCGCCCCGTGATCGATAGATTTTCGGGTAGTGCGGGGGCCACGGTGACCATCTCGAAAGCCGTCAGCTCGATCTCCGTGAGATCATCATCGGTGCCGATTCGCGTTAACACGCAAAGCCGAGCGTCGCCTTGCTCGAGGCAAGCATGACTGAGCTCGGCCGTACCGCGGGCTGCCGCGAGTTCGGCTGGCTCGGTCAGAAGCCACTGACCGACTGTGGGCTCCTCGACGATGAGGCTCGTCAACGTGCCCGCCCACGCGCTGCCGGACCACGCGCCTTCGGCACGCAGCTGCGCACTGCCGTAATCTGCAAGCACATCGAGCTCGGCGAGATGCCGCGCTGCGGTGCCGGAGATTCTCCCTGACAGGTTCGTGACGGCGTAATCACGCCAGGCGGCAGACTCCGCCGAGATACTCAGTGCGATGCTGCGCGACGCATCTGCGACAATTTCACCGTCGAGCGCCAGCGACCCGGCGCTGAAGTCACCGTAGCGAAGCCCGTTAGCCATCGCCGTCCCACTGAGCTCTGGCGCCTCGAGCGTACCGCCGACGCGCCCGTCGACACGCAGCGCACCCTCCGCGCCGGGCGCGAGTAGGTTCAGCGCTGCGGCATCGATGGAGACCTCGAGAGCGAGCGTCGCGCCAGCTGAACCGTTAACTGATGCCCGGTTACCCGCCAGATCGACCGCGAGCTGGTCGAGCGCCCAGCGGTTCGGCGCCTCGTAAGCGACGCCGCCCGTGGCTGCGATCGGCTGCGCACGCAGCTCGCCGGAGATGCTTGCGTTGCTGAGCGCGAGCGCAAGCTCAGGGACCAAATGACCAGAAAACTCACCCGTCACGTCCAAGGCGCCCGGCCACTCGGGGAAGCGCACGGCAGGAGTCAAGTCGGTCGTCTGAATATCGAACGCCCACGCCAGCGGCTCGAACTCTAGGCGGCCACTTGCGCTGACCTCGCCGTACTCGCCGGCCAGCTCCAAGTTCGTAAACTCCAGCGCGCTCAGTGAGCCGACGCCGCTAGCAACAGCGGCAGATTCGATGCCGTCGACGCTCACCCTGCCATTGCCCTCGAAGCTGTACTCTGCGAGCCAACCCGATACCCGCAAGACGCCCCCTGAGCTCTGCGCGGCAGGCGCCCAAGGCCAGGTAAGATCGGCCCAGCTCGCCTCGAGCGAAATAAACGGGCCAGCTTCAAATATGATTTCGCCACCCGCGGTCAAGGCCACAGGCGACGTTACGTCCTGATGAAACGTGAGTTGCGGCCAAGCGCCCAATGCGCTGCCGCTACCCGCATAGGTCAGCTCGTTAAATGTCGTCGACCAGCCGAAGTCGGCTCCCAGCTCGAGCTCCGCACCGAACTGCACCTCGGCGTTTCCAGTCACAGCGAAGCCCATGCCGCTGCCGACCAGGTTCTCCACAATGACACGGTCGCCGCTACCTTCGGCAGTGAAGCTCACCGGTCCGAGCACATAGTCCCGGCCGCCGATAACAACCGTCAGCTGCTGCAGGCTGCCTGCGCGAACGATGAGTCTGATCGGCAGGAATACGGGCGTACCCGAGCCAGCCCCACCTTCCGGCTGAATGACCTCATAGCTCATAGCGGACACGCCAAGCTCATCGAGCGAGACCTCGCCGCGGACCAGGTCATTGAGATCGAAACGCAACCTAGCCTCGTCGATGCG